>JAVEVZ010000316.1:0-3392 GCA_034004805.1 Spongiibacteraceae bacterium
GAAAGCACTGTTCTTGGATACCAACATCACGGATGCGTTCCTGCGGGTTTCTGGTCAACCGATGGCCGCGCTGCCGGCCGAGAAGCCCTGTCCTGCAGCGGGAGTGAAGCACGCCAAGACCGATGATTCCAAGGCGGATAAGCAGCCGCAACCTTCGAAGGCGCTGAAAAAGCAAAAGCCGAAATCGGAATCGAAAGCAGACCCAGCATCCGCGGCACCGATAACGACGCCCGTTGCTGAGGCACCGGCTGGCGTTGGCGAGCCGGAGGTGACGGCCGCGGCGCCCGAGCCAGCGGAGGCGGCTCCTGTAGAGCCGCCAAAGCCGCGGCGCAGGCTGTCAGCCGTCAAGCCGCTCGGCGTCCCGAAATCCCCCTTGGCAGATCTACCGGAATTCGCTCCCGACCGTCTGCCGCCTGTACCAGAGGTCGTGGACGGGGCGGGGGCGCCTGTTGTCGCGGGCGCAGCCGACTTTCTTGATCCCGAAATCATCGACATGTCCCCGCCGGCGGCGGCGCCTGCCGCCGACGACACCGCGCCGCCGAAGCCCCATGCAGGGGCCGACCGTACCCATGCAGCAATCTCGGAGTTCGTCGCGGCGGTCCGCGCAAGCGAAATGCCCGGCATTCAGAAGGTAAATGACGGCTTAGCGCTCCCCTTGTTCGAGGCCGCGAACTGGATTGCCGAGCGGCAAGGTAAATCGGTGAGCTGGGCTAATCGGACCCTGGCGAGCTGGGACAAATCCGAAATCACCATCCGCGAACTGTCCGGCAGTCGAATGGCTGTGGTCCTGGAATAGAACCATGAGCGAACCCATCAAGTACGAAATTCCCTTCCGGCCTATTTATGAAGGCTGGTCCGCGCTGGGCTGGGGGTTAGGCGCCGCATCATCAGTGGCGTTCGCCACCGCAGGCAACATGCCGGCGTTCCCGATGGCAGTGATGGCGGGGTCGGGAGCCGCGATGGGGTTGTACCGCGGCGCTGTTGCGGTCAAGCGCTACCGGGACAAACGTCGTCTATATCGCACCGATCCGTGGCTGCTGAAACTCTCCAAACTCAAGAAACAAATGCCCCGCCTGACCAAAGGCCAGACGGTGTGGTTCGGCGACGGATTTGAATGGACGGCGGAGCAGACGCAGCTGATGCACGAGGTTCTGCGTGCGAAGCTGGACGTTCCAATCGAGGAGAAGGCGCGGAAGAAAGGCGAGAAGGATCCGCGCAACAAACGCTTTGGGGCGTACTGGCTCCATGGCCTTGGAAAACCGGCGCCGATCGCTGTGCCGGCCGAGCTGTTCACCGGGCATCTGCTCTGCGCCGGCACCACCGGCTGCGGCAAGACTAGGCTGCTGACGTGGTTGTGCAGCCAGGCAATCATGCGGCCCAACGAGGCGATCATCATTATCGACCCCAAGGGCGACCAAGACCTTCGTATGGCCGCCCAGCAGGCGTGCGAAATGATGGGCCAAGCGGAGCGATTCGTCTATTTCCACCCAGCCTTCCCGGACCAGAGCGCTCGCATCGACCCGTTGCGCAACTGGAACCGTCCCACCGAAATCGCCAGCCGTATCGCGGCGCTGATTCCCTCTGAAACAGGTGCCGACCCGTTCACCGCGTTCGCATGGAAGGCGCTGAACGATATCGTCAACGGCCAGATCGCTACTGGCGAGCGCCCCAACCTCGTGAAGATCAAGCGCTATATTGAGGGCGGCGTGGAGCCGTTGGTGAACCGCGCTTTGCGCTACCACTTCGACAAACATTCTCCGAATTGGGAAGGCGCTGCAGCGAAATATCTGAAGAAGCACAAGAACAACGAGACGGACGCCTACATCGAGTTCTACCGTGCGGAGATACAGCAACACGCGCACTCGTCGGAGTTGGATGGCCTGATCTCAGGTTATACCCACAACCGGGACCACTTCCAGAAGATGATCGCCAGCCTGATCCCGGTATTGTCGATGCTGACGGCCGGTGATCTCGGTGCCCTCTTGTCGCCGGAGCCGAATCCCGATGATGAACGCCCGATCCTGGATATGGCGCAAATCATCAGTAAGGGCATGGTTGCCTACATCGGGCTGGATTCCCTTTCCGACAGCACCATCGGCTCTGCCATCGGCTCCATTCTTCTGGCCGACCTTACCGCCGTCGCCGGCGATCGCTACAACTATCGCGTGGCCGAGAACATCCCGGTCAACGTCTACGTGGACGAGGCGGCCGAGGTGATCAACAAGCCCACGATACAGCTGATGAACAAAGGTCGTGGAGCAGGTTTCCGGTTGGCCATCTTCACTCAGACCTACTCGGACTTCGTCGCGCGAATGGGCAACAAGGCGAACGCTGATCAAGTGCTGGGTAACACGAATATCCAGATATCGATGCGAGTGTTGGATACGGCCACCCAGGATTACATCACGAAGGGCCTGCCGGAGGTGCCTATATCGAGGCTGGATGTGTCGTTCCGACACGGTGCCGACACCGAATCCCCCACGACATTCTCAGGTGGCACGACTGAAGGGGTGAAGTCGAACGATATGCCTCTATTTCCCGGTCCGATGCTGGCCCGGCTACCGAACTTTCACTTTGTGGCCAGGCTCGCCGGCGGCCGGTTTGTGAAAGCAATGATTCCGATTACGACGGTGTGATATGGGACGTTCAACAGAGAGGACGCGAGTAGGGCAGCGCGCGCGCGGCGGCAATGCGCCGAACGTGGCGACGATTACGGCCGACATTATGCGGCGTACCAACACGACTACCGGCTTACGGCGCGCGGCCGTGTTCTGGCCGAACATCGAACCATTGATCAACCGCCTGGTTCGGCGCATCGGCACCGAGATCACTCTGCCTGGAGACGGTGAGCTGTTGGTAGACCGGAGCTTCACCGCGGCGTACCGGGGAATGGTGGCCTACGAGGGCGGTGACGGCAGGGATGGCCCCGAATACCTCCTCTCTCTTGTCGACGGCTTTGTGTCAGAGGCCGTCCGCATCGCAGGCGTTGATGTGCGTTGCAACGACACGCTCTGGGATCCCCTGGAGCAGGATTTCCTTGTGTGGCGATCTGACCTGGACGGGGAGCTGTCTGTAACACGCAGCAGCAGATCTCCGTCTGCCGTGGACCAGGTGGGTGTCCGCGTCGCTGAGTATCTTCTGGGCGAGTTGCCCCACAGTTTCGAGGAGGTGGCCGGATGGCTCAGCAAAAGAAGCGCTCCTTGATGAACTGGTTCCTGGTCATCGGACTGACCGAGCTGGCCATCGTCTTCCTTGTTGTGCCCTACGCGATGATTCTCAGTCAGGGCGCTGCCGAGCGCACGATGAACGTGAAGTGGTTGGGCGAGAAAACCGAGCAAGTGGTCAAGACAACAGCCGACACCTGGTACACCGACCTGTTCATCGATACCGGG
>JAVEVZ010000317.1:0-3391 GCA_034004805.1 Spongiibacteraceae bacterium
GTGGACCTGGATTCCGCGGGTTACCGGGTGCGCCAGCAACAGGCCACCAGTCAGGCCCTGTCGCAGTTCCGGTTCGGGCTGGAACGCAATATCAACACCGCGTTCATGGCCACCAGCTGGATGGATATCTACTGGCCGGGGCAGTCATTTTCGGCGCCCCAGGGCCTCACTGCCTGGGCCAACACCGTGCTGAAGGCCCTGCCCTATATGCGCAGTATCGGCGTCGCAGAAGGCTATGTGCTGTCCCACCTGTTTCCTGAGGACGGCAACCAGGCCGCCGTGGGCTTTGATTACCGCCACAGCCCGGAACAGTGGCCGGAGGTTCAGGCGCTGATCGAAAGTGGTGAACCCCGGGTCGCGGGTCCGCTGGAGTTGATGCAGGGTGGCAACGGCATTATTTACCGCAATCTGTTATTGGACGAACAGGGCCAGTTTGCCGGCGTGGCCAGCATGGTGCTGGACACCGCCACACTGTTCGCACAGTCAGGACTTGAACAGGCGCAGAGCGAGCTTCAACTGGCCATCCGCGGCCGCGATGGCAAGGGCGCCGATGGCGAGGTGTTTCTGGGTGACCCCGAGCTCTTTGCTGGCGCACACACCCTGACCCAGAACGTGGTGTTTCCCGGCGGCGAATGGCAGCTCGCCGCAGCGCCTCTGGGTGGCTGGTCGCAGACCTCCCCCAACACCGCCCGCCTGAAACTTGCCGGCGGCCTGGTCAGCATCCTGCTTGTCATCAGCACATTTTTCGCAGTGCGCAATTCCGGCCGCAAACAGGAGCGCTCCCGGGAATATCGCCAGCAGCTCCGCGCCGAGGTGGAACAGCGCACCCGGGACCTTGAGCGCGCGCGGGAGCGCGCCGAAGCCGCCAACGATGCCAAGAGCCGGTTTCTCGCCGCCGTTACCCACGAGCTGCGCACACCGCTGACGGCGATCATCGGCCTCAACCAGCTGGCGCGCGAACCTGAACTGCCCCAGGGCACCCGCAAGGACTACCTCGACCGCATCGCGGTATCCGCACAGTTATTGCTGGGGCTGATCAACGACATTCTCAGCTACGCCAAAATCGAATCGGGCCAGGACTCGCTGCGGTCGCGCAGCTTTTCCCTCGCCGGTCTCGCCGAAAAACTGCACAGCATTTTCGATGTGAGCTGCGCGCAGAAAGGCCTGACCCTGACGATCGGTATTGACGCCGCACTTCCCGCCTGGGTTTGCGGCGACGACGAGCGCCTCCTGCAGGTGCTCGCCAACCTGGTGGGCAACGCCATCAAATTTACCGACAAGGGCTGCGTGCGCATCGCAATCACGCGCCTGTCCGCGGCTCGTGTCGAGTTCAGCGTCAGCGATACCGGCCTGGGGATTGACCCCGCACAGCAGGACCGCCTGTTCCAGCCTTTTGTGCAGGCCCACGGCGAACTCGGGCGGCATTTCGACGGCAGCGGCCTGGGCCTGTCCATCGCCCAGCGGCAGGTCCAGCGCATGGGCGGCCTTATCGCACTGGAGAGTACGCCCGGCCAGGGCAGCCGCTTTTATTTTGAATTGGCATTGCCCGCCGCGTCATCCCCCGCTGCGCCCACGCCCGCCAGAATCGTCGCGAGACCGCAGTTCGACTCCCTGCGTCTGCTGGTCGCCGAAGACAACCCGGTACTGCAGTTGCTGCTGGGCAAGCTGCTGGAGCGGGCCGGCATCAGTTACCGCGTGGTCGACAATGGCCAGCAGGCCCTTGATGCACTGGCGCAGGAGCGTTTTGACGGCCTGCTGATGGATATCCAGATGCCGGTACTGGACGGACTGCAGACCAGCCTGAAAATCCGCAGCGGCCCGCACCCCGATCTGCCCATCATCGCCCTGTCCGCAAACGCCATGGAGGAAGACCGCACCCGCGCCCTGGCCGCCGGCATCAACGACTTTGTCGCCAAGCCTATCGATACGGATGAGTTTTATGCGGTATTGGAGAGGCGGTTTGGGAGGTCTGACGCGGGACGCTAAAGCACGTCTCCTTCGAATCGGGGCCTTTGCGTCTTCCGTCCGGCGTTCAGCCTTTTAGCTGCATCCGTCTGACGTCGGACGTCTGACGCTGGACGCTAAAGCACACCTCCTTCGAATCGGGGGTTTTTGCGTCAGACGTCCAGCGTCAGACGTCAGACCCTTTATCAATCAATCCGACAAATAATATTCCACCGTCGACACCACCCTCAGCTTCTTGATATGCGGGTTGTTGTTGTCGCGGTCGCTGATGCTGAACTGGCCCTGGCTCGCGCTTTTGATCTTGCCGAGTTTGCTGTTGGAGTCCTCGGCGAATTTTTCTGCGACTTCGCGGGCGGCGCGGGTGGCTTCTTCTATCATGGCGGGCTTGACGGCGTTGAGACCGGTAAAGAGATATTCGGTGGACGGGTAGCCGCCGCCGCTGAAGGCAATGCCGCGCTTGCCCAGCTGGCTCAGCTGGTTGATCACCAGGCGCACGCTGTCGACGCGCGAGGAATACACGGTGACTGTCTGCACCGCGGTATAGCGCAGGTCTACCCCGCCACCGCCGTATTGCTGGGCCAGCTTGTCGGTGATCGCCGGTACCGAGGTGCTGATTTCGCTGTCTTGTATACCGCGCTCGCGCAGGAACTCGATGATGGCCCGGGTGTCCGCCTCGACCGACGTGTACAGCGCGGGCAGGTTATTGTCGGCGCCGGTGAACTGGATGGGCCAGATCACGATATCCGCCGGCTGCTCCAGCTCCGCGAGGCCCTTGACCACCACGGTGCGCTCCAGCGCCTTGACCGCCAGCGCGCTCTGTCCCAGGCAATACGCCAGGCCCAGCAGGCCCAGGATCAGGCCGGCGGCCAGTATCAGTGCGCTGGTCGTTGAAACACTCGCCGCGCTGCGGTTATCAGGCATAACAGGGTCTCCGGCTGGCAGGAACAAAGGGCGATAAAACTGTGCGCCCGACGCGGCGGATCACAGCATATTTCCCGGCGCGCCACAATGCTGGACGCTGGACGGAGTATAAGCCGCACCGGTTCTTTGTGCCCGTTCTGGTCTGAGACTGCACACGGGGCCTGACGCAAGCCGGCCAGCGACGATAGCCGGAACCTGCGCCACTGGATTTCTGAACATGGCCCGGCACCCAATGACCCTGAGGGCTTGGCAAAGTCCGACCGCCGTGATATTCATCGCCCGTTGAACTTCTGCCGGCCTGATCATGCCCACTCCTCCCCGCGACACGCAGGACATCGCCACGGCCTACCACAGTCTGGTCGCCATACTCGACGGCCTGGACGCGCTGGTCTATGTCTCGGACATGCAGACCTACGAGCTGATATTTATCAACAAGTACGGGCGCGAGCGCTGGGGCTCTCCCCAGGGGCGGCGTTGCTATGAGGTGCTGCAGGCGGGACGCCAG
>JAVEVZ010000318.1:0-3389 GCA_034004805.1 Spongiibacteraceae bacterium
CGCCGCCCCCCGGGGAGGACTGCCGGCCCTTTGTCGCGATCGACCGCCTGCTGGCGGATGCCGGGCTGCATGTGCCGCGCATTGTTGCCGAAGACCTGGCGCGCGGCTTTCTGCTGTTGAGCGACCTGGGGGCCCGCACGTATCTGGAGGTGTTCAAGGCCCGGCCCGACGATACCGCGCTGCCCGATGCGCTGTTTGCCGACGCCATCGGCGCACTGCTGCAACTGCAGCAGATAAACCCGCCGCCGGGCTTTCCGGTCTACGACGAGGCCCTGCTGCGCCGCGAGCTGGCGCTGTTTCCCGACTGGTACCTGCGCCGTGAACTGCGCCGCGAGCCCGACGCCGACTGGCTGGCCGCCTACGAGCAGCTGAGCCGGGAGCTGATCGCCAGCGCCCTGGGTCAGGGCCAGGTGCTGGTGCACCGGGATTTCATGCCGCGCAACCTGATGCAGAGTGAGCCCAACCCGGGGCTGCTGGACTTTCAGGACGCGGTGTGGGGGCCCATCGCCTACGACCCCGTGTGCCTGTTCAAGGACGCCTTTATCAGCTGGCCCGAGGCCCGGGTGCAGGGCTGGCTGCAGGACTACTGGCAGGCGGCCCGCGCGCGCGGCCTGCCGGTGCCGGCCAGCTTCGCCGAGTTCCGCCGCGACTGCGACCGGATCGGCGTGCACCGCCACCTCAAGGTGATCGGCATTTTCGCGCGCATTGCCCACCGCGACGGCAAGCCGCGCTATCTGGCGGACGCGCCGCGCTTTTTCAGCTACCTGCAGGGTGTGCGCGAGCGCTATCCCGAGTGGACCAGTCTCGCCCGGGTGCTGGCGCCGCTGCTGCACGAGTCGGCCTGATGCGCGCCATGATTCTCGCCGCCGGTCTGGGCACGCGCATGCGGCCGTTGACCGACTGCCTGCCCAAGCCGCTGCTGGCGGTGGGCGACAAGCCCTTGATCGTCTGGCATCTGGAACGGCTGGCGGCAGCCGGCATCACCGAGGTGGTGATCAATCACGCCTGGCTGGGCGAACAGATCGAGGCGGCGCTGGGGGACGGCGCGCGCTGGGGCCTGCGCATTGCCTATTCCGCCGAGGGCGAGCCGCTGGAAACCGCGGGCGGCATCGTGCGCGCGCTGCCGCTGTTGGGCGATGCGCCGTTTCTGGTGATCAACGGCGACGTGTGGTGCGATTTTGATGTCGCCGGGCTCGCTCTCGCCGCCGGTGATCTCGCCAGCCTGGTGCTGGTGGCCAACCCCGCCCACCACCCGGAGGGCGATTTTGTGCTGGCCGCGGAGGGCCGGGTGCACGCCTCCGGTGCACCGGGTCAACCGCCGCGGCTGACCTTTGCCGGCATCAGCCTGCTGTCACCGGCGTTGTTCCAGGGGCTGCCCCAGGGGCCCCGGCCGCTGGCGCCGCTGCTGGTCGAAGCCATGCACCAGGGGCGTGTTGGCGGCGTGCTGCACCGCGGGCGCTGGGTGGATGTGGGCACGCCCCAGCGGTTGGCGGAGCTGGACCGCGCGCTGCAGCAGGCGCCGGGGCATCACTGACGGCCCGCCGGCTTCGCGGTCTTTGCCGGCGGTTTCTGCCGCGTTCATGGCCGCGCCGCCCTGTCCTCGCCGCCCAGCCGGCTGTCTATCCAGCCGCTGATGCGCTGGCTGATGCGGTCCGTGGGGTTGTCCAGCCCGCCGGCCGCCGGTGGCACCTGGACCTGCTGGTAGCGCCCGGCCGGGAGGCTGCGGGCCGCCCGCTGGCGCTCCCGGGCCTGCTCCCGGGCGCGGGGAGCGTACCCGGTGGCGATATCCAGGGTCGGGATGCGCAGGGCTTTGATGCACGCGGTCAGCGACAGGCCGGCGCCGGCGTCCTGGTGGTCGGGGTCAACCAGCACCAGGGCCGGAATCCCGCCGGTTCCGTCCTCGCCGGCGGGGGCCAGGCCCTGCAGGTAGCGGGCCGCGGCCAGCGCGCCACGGCCCTCGCCGACAATCACCACGGATTCGATACCCAGACCGCGCAGAAACGCCACCCCGCTGGCGATGCGCGCCTGGGCGTCGCCGGCCTCCCCCGGGTCGGCGGGCGGCGAGGCGGCGGGGGCGGGCAAATCGGGCGCGGCGGCATTGGCTCTCGCGGTGGCCTGGGCATCCTCGCTGGCGACCTTGCCCCTGGGTTTGGCGGCGGATGGCGCGGTCTCGAAGGCCGGCAGTACCCGCGCCGGCGGGGGTGTCGGCGCGGGCGGCGCGAGGCCCAGCGCCAGGGCGTGCCAGCCGCTCAGGGGCAGGGTCTCGCGCAAGCGGCTCAGGGAAGTGGGCCAGCCGGGCTGGAGCGCCTCGCCGTGCACGATCAATACGCCGCCTTTGCTGTCGGCGCTGAGGTTGGCGCTGTACAGCGCCAGAAAGCGCTGTCCGTCGGCCTCCAGCCAGCGCACCTGGTCGGGGTCGCTGGCCTCGGCCACACGCTGCTGGCGGGCCTGTGCCTGGCCGGCCGGCGAGGGCGCGGCGCGCTCGGTGGGGGCGGGTTTTTCGTCGGCTGCCAGCACCAGGCCGGGCAGTATCAGCAGCAGCGCGCACAATGTTCGCATGGGTTCGGGTCTGCTCCGGTGAGCGGGGCTGGGGATTCAGCGGGGCTTTCCAGTAGAATGCCGGCTTCCTGTTCCGCCACTGGAAGTGTAACGCCGTGACTGACTACTGGATTGCGCCGTCGATTCTGTCTGCGGATTTTGCCCGCCTGGGGGCCGAGGTGGAAGCGGTGCTGGCCGCCGGTGCCGATGTGGTGCATTTCGATGTAATGGACAACCACTACGTGCCCAACCTCACCATTGGCCCGATGGTCTGCAAGGCCCTGCGCGATCACGGCATCACCGCGCCCATCGATGTGCACCTGATGGTGCAGCCGGTGGACGCGCTGATCGGCATGTTCGCCGAGGCCGGCGCCAGCATCATTACCTTCCATCCCGACGCGGTCACCCATGTGGACCGCTCCCTGGCGCTGATACGCAGCGCGGGCTGCAAGGCGGGCCTGGTGCTGAATCCCCATGTCGGCCCCGAGTGCCTGCGCTATGTGATGGACAAGCTGGACATGGTGCTGCTGATGTCGGTCAACCCCGGCTTCGGCGGCCAGAAATTTATCCCCGGCACCATCGACAAGGTGCGCGAAGTGCGCGCCCTGATCGAGGCCAGCGGCCGCAATATCCGCCTTGAAGTGGACGGCGGCATCACGCCGGCCAATATCGCCGAAGTGGCGGCAGCGGGGGCGGACACGTTTGTGGCGGGCTCGGCGATCTTCAATGCGCCGGACTACGCGGCGGTGATCCGGCAGATGCGCGATGAACTCGCGTCGGTATAGCCGCCGTTCGGCCGGCAGCGGGCGGGGTGCTGGCCCGGCCGGAACCAAGGCCGTACAATCCGGCTC
>JAVEVZ010000028.1:0-15909 GCA_034004805.1 Spongiibacteraceae bacterium
CCACCAGCTGCTTGACCAGCCGGTACTGGGCGCCGTTGGTGTCCTGGTACTCGTCCACCAGCAGGTAGCGGATGCGGCGCTGCCACTTTTCGAGAATCTCGGGCTGGGTAGCGAACAGCTGCGCCGGCAGGCCGATCAGGTCATCGAAGTCCAGCGCGTTGTAGGCCTTGAGGGCGCGCTGGTAGCGGACGTAGGCCTGGGCACACAGCATGTCGGCGGGGCCGCTGGCCTCGGCGATCGCCTGCTCGGGCTCCACCATATCGTTTTTCCAGCTCGAGATGCGCTGGGCGATGGTGCCCGCCTGGTCCGAGTCGCCGCCGTGGTCCTGGATCAGCAGGTCGCGTACCAGGGCGCGGCTGTCCTCGGCATCGAACAAGGAAAAGCCGCTCTTGTAGCCCAGCGCCCGGTGCTCCCTGCGCAGGATATTGAGGCCCAGGGTGTGGAACGTGGACACGGTCAGCCCGCGGCCGTCGCCGCCCTGCAGCAGCTGGCCCACCCGCTCGCGCATCTCCCGCGCGGCCTTGTTGGTAAAGGTCACGGCGGCGATATGGCGGGCAGGGATGCCGCACTGCTTGACCAGATAGGCGATCTTGCGGGTGATCACGCTGGTCTTGCCGCTGCCGGCACCGGCGAGGACCAACAGGGGGCCGTCGATATAGCGCACGGCTTCCCGTTGACGGGGGTTCAGTTCACTCAAGGCAGGACCATAATGCGGGCAGGTTTGGGGCGGGCCATTGTAGCAATCGGCTTGGCCATCGAGGCTCCACGGCGAAAAAAATTTCACACTTCTCTAGAATATGTCTCAGAAATGGATTATAAGTTGATGAAATTCAAAACATAATAAGATCAGAATCTTGTCGACTTGGGTGGAACCGCAGCGGCTGCGCAGACGTGAGCCGGTTGCCGATAAGGGTTATTTAATGCGAGGGGCGACCGTCCGCGTTCTCCTGCTAGGAGACGATCTGTCCGAGACGCAGCACATGTCCCAGCTGCTCGCCGCCGTGCGCCGCACTCAGTATCAGCTGACACCCTGCGATGCCAGTGAGCAAGCCCTTACATACATCCTCTCTGAAGACTACGATATCGCCCTGATCTGTTACCGCCGCGACGACCTTACCCAGCATTTACTGCGCGAGGCCAAGTCCCAGGCCTGCGGGATTCCGCTGGTGGTGCTGGGCGACGAGGCCAGCGATGAGCGGGACGATGAGCTGCTGTTGCTGGGCGCCGCCGACTACCTGACCCGCGATCAGCTCGATGCGAGGCTGCTGGATCGCTGCCTGCGCTACGCCATCGACCGCAAGGTCGCCGAGCGCAAGCTCTCCCAGCAGGGGTTCTACGACTCCCTGACCGGCATTCCCAACCGCATCCTGTTCCGCGACCGCCTGGGGCGGGCGGTGCAGCGGGCCGGCGAGATGGACTACAAGCTGGCCGTGCTGCACGTCGATATCGACGGCTTCAAGCGTGTCAACGAGACCTTTGGCAACGATGCCGGCGACAGCGTGGTGCGCGAGTGCGCGGACCGCCTGTCCCGCTGCGTGCGCAAGACCGACTCCGTGGCGCGGATCGGCGGCGACGAGTTTGCGGCGATCCTGGAGGATGTGCGCGGCCCCGGCGATGTGGTGGCGGTGGCCAACAAGATCATCGAGGTGCTGGCGCAGCCCTTTGATATCGGCGACCGCCAGGTGGTGATGAGTACCAGCATCGGCATCAGCAGCCTGCCGGAGAGCGCCGACACCGACGAGCAGCTGCTGCGCCACGCTGACCTGGCCATGCGTCAGGCCAAGGCCGAGCGCGGCAGCAGCTACCGCTTCTACAGCGACCAGATGAACGTGGAGGCCCGCGCCCAGCTGCACCTGGAGGCGGACCTGCGCCGCGCCCTGCGCCGCAACGAGTTCGAGCTGTTCTACCAGCCGCGGGTGGAGATGGAGAGCGGCGACATCGTCGGCGTGGAGGGCCTGCTGCGCTGGCGCCACCCGGAGCGGGGGCTGCTGTCGCCCTCGGACTTTATTCCGCTGGCGGAGGATGTGGGCCTGATCGTGCCCATCGGCTACTGGGTGATCCAGCAGGCGTGCCGCGACGCGGTGCTGCTGGCGGCCCGCGGTTACGAACACCTGCATGTGGCGGTCAACCTGTCCTTCCGGCAGCTCCAGGACAACCTGTTCGTGGACACCGCCACGCGCATCATCAACCAGAGCGGCGTGGACCCCCGGCGCCTGGAGTTCGAGCTGACCGAGACCGCGATCATGGTCAACTTCGAACAGACCGTGGCGGGAATGCGCGCCCTCGCCGCCCTGGGGGTGACCTTCTCCCTCGACGACTTCGGCACCGGCTACTCGTCGTTCGCGCACCTGCAGCGGCTGCCGATTTCCGCGCTGAAGGTGGACCGCTCCTTTGTGCGCCACCTGACCTCCAACGCCGATGACGCGATCATCGTCCGCGCCATGATCAGTCTCGCCCACAGCCTGCAACTGCGCATCATCGCCGAGGGGGTGGAGCGCCTGGACCAGATCCAGATGCTGTGGCAGATGCACTGCGACCAGATCCAGGGCTTCTACTTCAGTCCCGCGGTGAGCCTGCCGCACCTGCTGCAGATGGTCAGCCAGCGCGCCGCCGCCGCGGTTTAGCAATCCCCGCCGCCCGACCTCCCTAGCCGTCGCGCTTCTGTGCGCCGCGGTAACTCAGTGCTTCCAGCAGATGGGACTTGCGCACCGCGTCGCTGGCGGCGAGATCGGCCACCGTGCGCGCCACTCGCAACAGGCGATGGAGGCCGCGCATGGACAGTCGCAGGCTGTCACCGGCCCGCTCCAGGATGCGCTCGCCCTCCGCGTCGAGGCGGCAGTGCCGGGCCAGGCTGGCCCCCGCCAGCTCGCTGTTCAGCCGCCCCTGACGTGCCTGCTGCAGGGTGCGGGCCGCCAGCACCCGCTCCCGCACCGCTGCAGACGGCTCGCCGCCGCCATGCAGTTGGCGCTGCCGGGGGCGCGGTACCGGCACCTGGATGTCGATGCGGTCCAGCAGAGGGCCCGACACCCGGTCGCGGTAGCGGCGCACCTGGTCCGGACTGCAGCGGCAGGCGCCGTGGGCGTCGCCAAAATAGCCGCAGGGACAGGGGTTCATGGCCGCCACCAGCTGAAAGCGGGCCGGAAAGCGCACCCGCTGGCTGGCGCGGGCGATGGCGATCTCGCCGGACTCCAGTGGTTCGCGCAGTACCTCCAGCACCTTGCGCTGAAACTCCGGCAGCTCGTCGAGAAACAGCACACCGCGGTGCGCCAGCGAGATCTCGCCGGGCTGGGGGTGACTGCCGCCGCCGACCAGCGCTACCGCTGAGGCGGTGTGGTGCGGCGCGCGAAAGGGCCGCTGGCCCCAGGCCAGCTCGCTGCCGGTGACGGAATAGACGGCGGCCACCTCCAGCGCGTGCTGCTCGTCCAGGGCCGGCAACAGGCCCGGCAGGCGCTGGGCGAGCATGGTTTTGCCGGTGCCCGGCGGGCCGCTGAGCAGCAGGTGGTGACCGCCCGCGGCGGCGACTTCCAGCGCGCGGCGCGGCTGCAACTGGCCCAGCACATCGGCAAGGTCGGGGTAGTCCAGCCTGGCTTCCGGCCGGCAGGGCGGCTCCGCCGCCAGCGGGGCGCGGTTGTGCAGGTGAGCGCTCACCCGCAACAGGTCGCTCGCCGCCAGTACCTCCACGTCTCCGCCACAGGCGGCGTGGCCGGCGTCGGCCTGGGCCACGATCAGACGCCGCCCGGCCTGACCGCAGGCAATGGCCGCCGGCAGGCAACCGGGTACCGGACGCAACTCGCCGCTCAGGCCCAGTTCGCCCAGAAACTCATGCTCGGCCAGCGGGCCCAGGGGCAGCTGACCGGCCGCCGCCAGTATGCCCACCGCGATGGCGAGGTCGAAGCGGCCGCCCTCCTTGGGCAGGTCCGCGGGCGCGAGGTTGACGGTAATGCGTCCGCTGCCAGGAAATTCGAAATGGGAATTGATGATGGCGCTGCGGACCCGGTCCTTGCTTTCCTTGACCGCGGTTTCCGCAAGACCAACGATATTGAATGCAGGCAGGCCCGCCGACAGATGGGTTTCGACGCGCACCAGCGGCGCATCAATGCCGCGCCGCGCGCGGGTATAAACAGTCGCAAGTGACATGAGCTCCCTCCATGGAGCGTCGCGGGCGAATCTATTCGCCGGTGGTCGTCTGGCGCAGTGCCTCCAGTTCCTTTTCCAGCGCGTCCAGCTTGGCGCGGGTGCGCTGCAGCACCGCAAGCTGCGCATCAAATTCCTCGCGGGTGACCAGGTCCAGTCTGGCCAGCCGCGCCTGCAACAGCGCCTTCAGCCTGGCGTGCAGGGCGTCGGCACCGGGCGCGCTGCCCAGTTGCAGGCGCAGGTCGGTCAGCAGTTTATCGAGCCAGTTCGGATCGTTCACGCGGGCGCCTCATCGCAGTTCATTGCCAGCACAGCCGCGCCAGTGTACCTCTCCGCAACGGTTCGGCGCGAGATCGCGGCGGCTGGAACGGGCCCGGTTCGCGGGCCCGCAATCCTGCGACCCAGGTCACATACTGGCAGCGAAGCGAGGATCGGCCCGCTCGCCGGCGCGCCCAACGGCACTTGCGCGTTCATTCCCGGGCGTGGCTCAGGTATCCTTGCGATGTTGTTTAAACCCGAGCGCCCGAATTGGGCGCGCCCCACCCTGTTTGCAGTGAGAGTACCGGTGACGCGGAAACGCCCCGATGGATGGATCGTTGGCCTGAGGCTCTATGGCCGCCTGCTGGCCTATCTCAAAGGCTATGTCTGGACCTTCGCCCTGAGTATCTTTGGCTACCTGCTGTTTGCGGCGACCCAGCCCATGCTGGCGAAGCTGATGGAGCAGGTTGTCGAGGCCATAGAAACCAAGAATACGGATGCGCGGCTCCTGTTGCCCCTGCTGGCCATCGGCATCTTCGCCCTGCGCGGCCTGGGCACTTTTATCGGCGTCTATTTCAACGACTATGTCGGCGCCAGTGTAATCCGCAATATCAAGCGCGAAACCTACGCCCATCTGGTGCGTCTGCCCAAGGCATTTTTTGACCGGACCTCCCAGGGCGATCTTCTGCACCGCCTGCAGAGTGGTGTCGGCCAGGTTCAGGCCGCCATCACCAATGCGCTGAAAACGGTGATCCGCGAGGGGCTGACCGTCATTTTCCTGCTGGGCTACGTGTTCTATCTCAACTGGAAGCTATCGCTGATCTTTCTGCTGGTGGCGCCATTCCTGGCTTTTTCCGTGTCCTATGTCGCCAAGCGCTTCAAGAAAATCGCGCGCAGCAACGAAAAGATCCTTGGCCGCATGATGCAGAATTCCAAGGAGCTTATTGGTAATTACGGCGTAGTGCGCAGCTACGGTGCCGAACAGCACGAGATTAACAAGTACGGCTCTGCACTGGACGAGTCCTTTGATATGCAGATGAAAATCCGGCGGATTTCGGCCATGTTCTCACCGGTGTCGCAACTGCTGATCGCCGCGGCGATGTCGCTGATCATATTTCTGTTGCTTGATCCCGCCGTGCTCGACAATGCCACCACCGGTGAACTGGTCGGCTACCTCACCGCTGTAGCCCTGATCCCCAAGCCCCTGCGCCAGCTCAGCGGCGTCGGCATGCTGATACAGCGCGGCATTATCGGTGCCGAAATTATTTTTCGGATTCTCGATGAAGAGCCGGAACGCGATACCGGCACCCTGGAGTTGACCGATGTCAGGGGCGATATCGATATCCGCGGGTTGTCCTTCCGCTATGCAGGCTCCGATACGGAAACCCTGAAGGATATCAACCTGACGATCGGCGCGGGCGAGATGGTGGCGCTGGTGGGCAGGTCGGGCAGCGGCAAGTCGACGCTCGCGAGCCTGATCTATCGCGCTTACGAAATCGATGATGGCACGATTTTTATCGACGGCGTGGACGTCAACCGGGTCACGTTGAAAAGCCTGCGCTCGCGGGTCGCCACGGTGAGCCAGAATATCGAATTGTTCGATGACACCATCCGCAGCAATGTGGCCTACGGCATTGAGCATGTGAGCGACGATCAGGTCTGGGCCGCGCTGCGCCGGGCCCATGCCGACGAGTTCGTGGAAAGCCTGCCCCAGGGTATCGATACCGTAATTGGCGACAACGGGCTCAAGTTGTCGGGCGGCCAGCGCCAGCGGCTATCCATCGCCCGAGCCTTCTTCAAGGACGCCCCGATACTGATACTGGACGAAGCCACGTCGGCGCTCGATAACCAGTCCGAGTCCGCGGTGACCCGCGCCATCGAAGACCTGGCGCGGACCCGGACTACCCTGGTAATTGCCCACCGCTTGTCGACTATTCTCAAGGCCGACCGCCTGCTGGTCATGCACGACGGGCGCATCGCCGAAGCGGGCAGCCATCAGACCTTGCTGGCCAGGGGTGGCATCTACGCCGAACTCTACAACGCGGAACTGCTCGCGACGGATGTCGTCGCGACAGAGTAACGGAATGAAACGATGGTGAGGCTGGCACGGCTGCCGCAGATGATCTGCGACCATGTGGTTGCGTCAGTGTATCGACCCGGGTGGGCAATACGCTATGAGTACTTGCGTCTTCCTAAATCTTCGCGCCGCCAAAAGCGTTTATTTGTACTAGCGCATTACGCTGACAATGCGCGGGTACACCCCTATGTCTATTTCTACCTGAACGCTATGCGTGAAGCTGGCTGCGACACGCTGGTAATAAGCGCCGCGGGTTCGTTGCGCGCGAAGGATATAGAGCGTTTGCAGGCATCAAATATCGGCTTGGTCATACGAAATAATATAGGGTATGACTTTGGTTCCTGGCGGGCCGCACTGCATGTGTATCCAACGCTGCATCAGGACTACAGCACCGTCATATTTGCTAACGACAGCGTCTACGGGCCGTTCGGAAATATTAATGACACGCTCAATAGAATGGAGCAGGCTGGGCACGATGTCTGGGGCATGACCTCCAGCATGGAATGTGGCTACCATCTCCAGTCATACTTTTGGGCCTTGTCAAAAAAGGCACTGAATAGCGGCTTGATCGAATATTTCTGGCATCACTATTACCGACATCACTCTCGCCGACAGGCAGTGATAAACCGCTACGAACTTAAACTTGCACAGATTGCTAAACGTCGATTCGGGTTGAGAGCCACGGCAGTCTATGCAGGCCGAGGCGAGGACGGAGATTCACTGAGTGCGGAAAATCCCACGCTGCATACGGCATCGCCTCTGTTGTGTCAGCACGGAGTCCCGTTTATCAAACGAGAGCTTTTCAAATTGAGATTGCTGGAACAAAAAGCTCAGGATGAGCTTGTAGAGGTTGCGGGGAATAAGAATGCGGAGTGCTGCGCGCTTATGCTGGACCACCTGGCTTCCCAGTCCATGTTGTGCGGGATTGATAAACGATTGGTGAAATGACCGGTATGAAAAAAAGAAGCATGTTGTCCAGGGTCAATCGCGCGAGGTTGCGGTGGTCCAGGGAGCGAAGAACAGGCTACCAGAAGTGGATAAAAACCTACGAGGCAAAGTTTATCAAGCGAATGGCTCAGGTCTCGAGTGAGGATGCGCGTCTGCGCGACGGGCCGTTGATTTCCATCGTGATGCCTGTGTACCGGCCTAAGGCCGAACATCTTATTGCCGCGATAGAGTCTGTGCGCGCTCAGTTGTATGTGAATTGGGAGCTGTGCATTTGTGACGACCACTCCATGTGTGAAAATACGGCTCGGATACTGGCCGGCTACGCCGGCAGTGATGATCGTATAAAAGTAGTGGAGCGCGCGGAAAACGGTCATATCTCCGCGGCCAGTAATGATGCGCTGACATTGTGTCGCGGCGAATTCGTGGCCCTGCTCGATCAGGACGACGTTCTGGCGCCGCACGCATTGCTGATGGTTGCCCTTGTCGTTCTGGAAGTGCCGGACGCAGGCGTTATTTATTCAGACGAAGATCTCATCGCCGCTCGCGACAAACGTGTTGGCCCCTATATGAAGTCGGACTGGAATCTTTATCTTTTCCGTAGCCACAATATGATTTCCCACCTGGGCGTGTACCGGCGCAGCTTACTGAGTCGTGTTGGCGGGTTTCGTGTCGGTTACGAAGGTTCGCAGGATTACGATCTTGCGCTACGTTGTATAGAGCTTTGCAATGACCGGCAGATTATCCATATTCCACAGGTCCTTTACCATTGGCGGACCCACGATGCCAGCACGGCGCAGGACATCGATAACAAGCCTTACGTTGTCGATGCCGCATTGCGCGCGCTGTCAGACCATTTGGATCGCTGCAATATTTCCGCATCGGTGGAAAAGACGCCGAGTGCGTCCTATAGAGTTCGCTATGCTGCACCTGATATGCGATCTGAGGTTGCCGTCGTCCTGTGTAACAGCCTGCATGCAGACATCAGAGACATGGCTGAAAGAGCGCTAGCGGAACACAATGTTCAGTGCAACCTCGTGTTTATAACCGGGTCTCGCCACGAGGTCCTTGAAATCCTGCGGAATAGCCCGGCCGAGTATGTCTATTTTTCCGATGGTAGTCAGCCTTTGTCAGGAGACTGGTTGCGCGAGATGCTTGGCATAATCTCGCAAGACGACGTGGGTATTGTTGGCGGCAAGCAGATAGATGAGAAAGGCGATGTTGTACACGCGGGCTATGCTGTGGACAGTTCGGGACGTTACCTTCACTTGCATCGACAGGTGAGAGGCCACGGCAATGCGGGGCGCGCAGAGCTTATACAGGAACTGTGTGCCGTGAGTTCTGGCTGCATGCTCGCAAGAAGGGATCTGTTTGTCAGCCTTGGTGGGTTTGCGCTGGAGTACGTCGATAGCGCCCTGGCTGATATCGACTTTTGTCAGCGCGCTCGCCGCCAAGGCTGGCGCGTAGTCTGGACCCCTTATGCACTGTTCCGCGCAATAGATTGCGCGCCACTGGTAAAAGACAGGCCGCGCGAGGAGTCGCCGTCAGTCCGGAGTGATCAGCACAGGTATATAGCGCAATGGGGTGGCGTTGACGATGGCTATTTTAGTATCCATCTTTCGATTTGCGAGCCGCAGTTAAAACTGGACCCCGCCCGCAGTGAAGCAAAAACCCTGTGCAGCGGGTGGGGCTTGGGTCTGCAAAGTAAAACCGAGTGATATTGATCCTGCAGCGCCGTTGCGGACGGAGCCGGGAATCAGCCAAATGGAAATAGCCGGTAAAACCATGCACCTCTGCACAGTTTTTTGATTTGTTTTTTTGGCTCAGTGTAAAGCGCCAGAAACTTCTCCGAGTGCGCGCTGAGAAAGCCATGCAGTCGATAGTTGTAAAACAGCGTGGTATTGCGCGACAACTGGGTGGCGAGTTCCTCCAGCAGTTCCCTGTCTTCACCCTCGAAGAAGCCTGATTCTTTCATCGCCAGTGCAAGTCGTGCCAACCTTGCGTCCCTTGCAGTCTTGCGAGCCGCCCTTGATTGTCCTTCTCGCTTGCGTTTATTGAGCAGGGCGTTCTGCGCATGCTGCCGGTATCTGGAGAGTACATGTCCGCTCGCTTTGAGCCCGCCCTGAGCGGCCGCGACAATGGCCAGCCACTGGTCGTGCGCAATTATTCCCTCGGGGAAGGGCAGTGCCTGGGCCAGCAAGTCGCGCCTGAGGAGGCATGCGTGGCCTGTTACGCAGTTGTCAAGCAGTAGTGACAGCGCGCAGTGGCCTTCGAGACGCGTGACCTGCGGGAAACGACCGCTGGTGGGCGTGCCGTGCTGGTCCATCAGCTCAACCTCGGAATAAATCAGCAGCTTGTCGCCAATCTCCGCCAGCAGCGTTTCGATTTTCTCTGGATGCCAGATGTCGTCCTGATCGCACATCGCAATGAATTCGCCGGGACATGCCTGCAGTGCGAGCTCAAAGTTGCGTATATAGCCGAGATTCTCGACATTGGTGTGGATCGCGATGCGCGGATCCCTGGCCGCGTAGGTCTGAAGCACAGCCAGTGTCCCGTCACTAGAGCCATCGTCGAAAACGCGGATATCCAGATTGGTATGGGTCTGGTGCAGCAACGACTCGAGTTGCTCTGCCAGGTAGCGTTCACCGTTGTAGGTGCACAAGGCGATGGAAACGAGGGGGAGTCCGGTTGATGAGGGCATGGCAGGCAGTCCGACGGTTCTGGGATGCGGGCACAAGGGCGTGGTCTCCAGGAGCCGGGCTGCCAACCCGTTGATCAGGGATGCTACAATCGCTGCCGCACCCACCGGGTGGCATCGGCATGGCCGCGCGGCCACTACAGCGGCTTCACCGGCGTCACGATGTCGCCATGATTACAGCGCCGCCCGAGTCAATCCCGTGTGTCAGTCAGGGAGCCAATCGGGCCAGAAGGCACGCAGGCCAGAAAGCACGCAGGCCAGAAAGAGAGAAACACCCAATGAATTACAAGGGCATCATTCTAGCAGGTGGCAGCGGAACACGCCTGCATCCATTGACGTATTGCGTCAGCAAGCAGCTGATGCCCATCTATGACAAGCCCATGATCTACTATCCCATCGCGACGCTGATGCTGGCAGGTATTCGGGACCTACTGATCATTACCACAGAGCGCGATGCCGAAAGCTTTCAGCGTCTGCTGGGCGACGGCAGTCAGTGGGGTGTCAACTTTTCCTACGCGGAGCAATCCAGTCCTGACGGCATTGCCCAGGCGTTCTTGATCGGCGAAGCATTTATCGACACCAGCCCGGTCAGCCTGATTCTGGGCGACAATATCTACTACAGCGAAGGTCTCTCGGACAAGCTCCGGCGCGTGGCGCAGTGCGATCAGGGCGCGACGGTATTTGGCTACTACGTCAAGGACCCCGAGCGATATGGTGTCGTAAGCTTTGATGCGTCCGGCAAGGTCATCGATATTGAGGAGAAGCCGGCAAAGCCCAAGTCCTCCTATGCGATCACCGGCCTTTACTTCTACGACAACGACGTTGTCGACATTGCCAAGTCCATCAGGCCGTCTGCGCGGGGCGAGCTCGAGATCACCGACGTCAACAAGGTATATCTGGAGCGCGGCCGCCTTACCGTCGAGCTGCTGGGACGCGGCACCGCCTGGCTGGACACCGGCACACACGATTCGCTGCTTGACGCCTCCAACTTTATCCATCTGATAGAGGAGCGCCAGGGTCTGAAAGTGAGCTGCCCGGAAGAGATTGCCTACCGGTTGGGCTATATCGACGCCGCGCAGTTTGAACGTCTTATCGACCCTCTGCGCAAAAGCGGCTATGGCGCATATCTTCAGCGTGTATTGGAAGAGCAGCATTCATTCTCCGTAAACTGAACGAGTCCCATGAGAATTATCGAAACCGCAATCAGTGATGTCGTCTGCTTTGAGCCTCGGGTGCATGCCGACGCGCGGGGATTCTTTATGGAAACCTGGCGGAAAAGCTGGTTCGATGACCTGGGTATACACGCGGAGTTTGTGCAGGAAAATCACAGCCAGTCAGTTAAAGGCGTGCTGCGGGGCCTGCACTATCAGCTGGTAAAACCTCAGGGAAAACTGGTGCGGGTTATCCGGGGCGAGGTCTTTGACGTCGCTGTGGATTTAAGGCGTGCATCCACGTCCTTCGGCAGCTGGGTAGGCGTTCACCTTTCAGCCGACAATAAGCGTTCTATGTGGATTCCGCCAGGATTTGCCCACGGCTTTCTAGTGCTGTCGGCAGAGACGGAATTTGTCTACAAATGTACGGACTACTATGCGCCCGAGCACGATCGGACGCTGCTGTGGAACGATCCGGCGCTGGGTATTGACTGGCCGCTGGACGATATTCGAGCCCCGACACTGTCGGACAAGGATCTTCGCGGCGCATTGCTGTCGGCGGCGGATGTTTATTAGGCCCATGCTGTCCCGGTGGATTGCTGGCGGAGAGTCTGTGATATGAAAGTCATGTTGACGGGTGCCGGCGGACAGTTGGGACAGGCGTTGCGCGATGCGCTTTCCGGTCGGGTTGAGTTGGATGCGCGGGACCGGACGACCCTTGACCTGGTCGATGGGAAATCAATCCGGGATATTCTGGAGCAAGTAAGGCCCGACGTGGTGATTAACGCCGCTGCGTTTACCCATGTGGACCAAGCAGAGGCAGATCCGCAACAGGCCGCACTGATCAATCATCTGGCGCCGGGCGCACTGGCCCGGCAGTGTGGGGTGAGCGGTGCCCGGCTGATCCACATTTCCACGGACTTTGTTTTTGACGGCAGGCAGGGCTCACCGTACACCCCGCAATGCGAAACGCATCCGCTCAATATCTATGGTGAAACCAAGCGTCTGGGCGAACTCGCCGTATTGGAGGCACTGCCCGGATCCGCCGCCATTATCCGCACGGCTTGGCTTTATTCTCACCGTGGCAATAACTTCCTGACTAAGATGCTGGGGTTTATGCGCGCGGGACGGGACTTGCGGGTTGTGACCGATCAGGTGGGCACGCCTACCAGTGTCGACGGACTGGTGGGCCTGATTGACCAGATGCTTTTCAAGCCGCCACGACAGTCGATATACCACTGGACAGATGCCGGCGTGGCGAGTTGGTATGATTTCGCCTGCGCTATCCAGGAAGAGGCGCTGGCAGCCTCGCTGCTGGACGCGCCGGTCGATATTCTGCCGATACCGGCCAGCGCCTATCCAATTCCCGCTGTAAGACCTGCCTACAGCGTGCTCGATAAATCTGCTACCTATCAGGAATATGATCCGCCACTGGTGCACTGGCGCACTATGTTGCGGCGGGCCATGCAACGCATTGCAAATCAGGAGAGCGGTTTTGCGTAACGTATTGATCACGGGCGGCGCCGGATTTATCGGCGCCAACTTCACCCACTACCTGAGCCGTACAAGGCCCGACCTCGGCCTGTACGTAGTGGATGCGCTTACCTATGCCGGCAATATAAAGAGTCTGGAACCGCTGATAGAGGAGGGGAAGATTGCCTTCTTCGAGGGCGATATCTGTGATCAGAATCTTGTAGAGACCATCCTGCGCGAGCGCAAGATCGATACCGTCGTGCACTTTGCTGCGGAAAGTCATGTCGACCGGTCTATTCGCGCTCCGGATATATTTCTGCAAACCAATATATTCGGCACCCAGACCCTGCTCAAGACGGCTTTCAAAGTATGGGTACAGGAAGGCCAGTGCACCGAACACCGCTTCCATCATATTTCCACCGATGAGGTCTTCGGTGAGCTAAGCCTGAGTGATCCGCCATTCACTGAGCAAACCCAGTACCAGCCCAACTCGCCCTACGCGGCGTCCAAGGCAGCTTCGGACCATCTGGTGAGGGCGTACCACAAAACTTTCGGCCTCAAGGTGACCACGAGCAATTGCTCCAATAACTACGGGCCCTACCACTTTCCGGAAAAGCTGATACCACTGTGTATCACCAACATCCTCAGGGGGCTGCCGTTGCCAGTGTACGGTGATGGCCTCAATGTGAGGGACTGGTTGCACGTCGAAGATCACTGCCGTGCTATCGATCTGGTCCTCGAGCAGGGCGTTGTCGGTGAGACCTACAATGTTGGCGGGAACAGCGAGATGAACAATATCTCGCTGGTGAAGATCCTGTGTGAAAAAATGGACGCGTTGTTCACAGCCAATCCCAAGCTGGCCGCACGCTATCCCGCATGCCCGGCGGCCAGCGGTCAACCCTGCCTGGGTCTTATCCAGCATGTGGATGACCGCCTCGGACACGACCGGCGCTATGCCATATCTGCGGACAAGATCCGCCGTGAGCTCGGGTTCGAGCCTGAGCTGGCCCTCGATAACGGGCTGGACTTGACTATACAGTGGTATCTGGACCATCCGCAGTGGTGGACGCCGCTGCTGGGCCGAGCCTGAGTATCAAAACAAGGCGCAGCGTCTACTCAACAGCGCAACAGACCGTGAACCGGGGCGCGCAGCGCGTCACAGGATTGATCATGAGGCCGATCGTGAAATGACAGCGCCTGACCGCTCTTTGTTGACCATAGGCATCGTCAGTTACAACAGCCACCAGGTGTTGAGTGCTTGTATGCAGGAGCTTTTGGGTAAGCCTCAATACCGTACACTCATAATCGATAACGCGAGTACCGATCAGTCGGCAGCCAGACTTCAGGCGATGTTCCCCGATATCGAAGTTATCCCACTGCCACATAATATCGGCTATGGGCGTGCGGCAAATGTTGGCATTGCCGAGGCAAAAACGAAGTACTTTCTGTTGTTGAATCCGGACCTCCAGATCACGACCGCGGATATCGACCGGTTGTTCGATCGCGCCTTGAGCCTGGGCGAAGACGTCGCGCTACTGGCGCCCGCGGTGGAGCGCCGGGACTACCTCCAGCAGGGACTGTTAGATAGGGATTGGGTGATCGGTGCCGCCATGCTTTTCAATCTTACGGCCCTGTCTCCGCTAGGGCTGTTCGATGAGAATATTTTTCTGTTCTCCGAGGAGACAGACCTTTGCATCAGAATACGGCGGGCCGGCCTGAGAATTGCGCTGGACAGCGACCTGTTTGTAAACCATCTCTATCGGCAGTCCACGCCCTCCAGCCCGGAAATAGAAGAGCTGAAGAACTGGCATATCGCTTGGTCGAATTGCTATGTATTGAGCAAGCACGGCCTTGCCACTGGGAAAAAACATCCTTACCGGCTACTGGTGATCTATCTGGTCAAGATGCTTACATCGACGTCTCGCTTTAAAAGAGTCCGCTATCGCACAAGATTGAGCGGCACCTGGGCATTTATATCAGGGCAAAGCGCATTTTTGCCGGACGGGACTGCTCAGCATGCGCCCCGTCGGCAAGCAGGCAGTGCTTCAGTTGCCGCGGGTGATCAATGAGCCGGACAAAGAAGCATCGGCCGCTCGCTATGGAGCTGGCTAAGCTGCTGACCTTCTGGATTCCTGTCAGCACCTGGCGCAAGCGCGCTCGAAAGGCGCTGGTGGTGGGCAATCCGTATCGCAAAGTGCACCGAGCTCAGGATCGTTTGCTGGACAGGAAGCTGCTTGCCAGCGAGCGCCTGGTGATTTTTCTCGTGCCGGAAAGGACTACGATGAGCGGCGGGGTTCATTCGATATTTTCCATCGCACGTCATTCCCGGAGTTTTCAGCAGCTGCATGGGGCGGAGGTGATCGTTATGACCTATCCAAACCGTGAGCGACAAACCTATGTACACCAGCCCAATTTTGAGAATGCAGAAACGGTATTTCGTTTTGAGCAGTTACTGAGATTTACCAGTCTCAAGAGCCTTATCCTGCATATTCCGGAATATTTGTCTGCCGACTTCGTCAGCCAACTCACTGTGGATCACCTCAGTTATCTTCGGCGTCTTCCGGATTTTCAGATCAATATTCTAAACCAGAATATCAAGCTGATGCCCGAAGCCCACCAGCTTAATGAGCTGCGTGCGCTGGCCCAACACTTGACCCAGACCACTGCGCATCACCGCTATGCGACCCAGGCGGTGGCTGACCAGTTCAATATGCCGACACTCCTGTTGCCAGCCTACACCGACCTCTCCATGTACCGGCCTACCGAGTTCGAGGACAAGCGCGATCTGGTGATCTATTCTCCCGACGCCCACCCGGCCAAGGCGGATATTCTCGCCGCAATCGGCAAGGCCCTGCCGCGCTATGAGCTGAGGGAGATCAGGGGTATCCCGTTTAGTGAATACATGACACTTGCGACGCAGGCGCGCTTTGCCATCACCTTTGGTGAAGGCTTTGATGGATACCTGGCGCAACCAATCAGGCAGGGGGGGGTATCCTTTGCTGTGTACAACGAAGATTTCTTTCCGAGCGAAGAGTACCTGGCTTATCCAAATATATTCAGCAGTTATGAAGAGATGCAAAATAACATTGTGGCTGTGATGAAAGACCTGCTTACAAATCCCGACGAGTACCGGGATCTCAGCGCAGCGCTCAAGCGTGCTAGCGATAATCTCT
>JAVEVZ010000029.1:0-15896 GCA_034004805.1 Spongiibacteraceae bacterium
CGGGAGACGCTTTGTCCGGGCTCGACGTCTGACGTCGGACGCTTTTCGAGGAGCGGATTGCAGGCCTGGGGAGTATCTGGTCAAGGCCGGCCCACCGACCAAAGGCAGGAGTTTTGCTTTTAGCGTCGAGCGTCTAGCGTCTAGCGTCTAGCGTCTAGCGTCAGACGTCAGACCCTTCGAACAATGCGAGACGCAACAACCACCCCTGCGTCTCCCGTCTTGCATGCCGCCCCGAACGTCTGGCCTTTTTTGGGAGCGGATTGCGGGCCCGGGGAGAGCCCGGTCAGGCACCGGACCTCAGACCAGCAGGGGTTTTGCTGTTAGCGTCCAGCGTCAGACGTCAGACGTCCAGCCCGGTTGTAGCCTCTCCCGTCTCCCGTCCAGCGTCAGACGTCAGACCCTCCACCTAACTCAATGCACATGCCCGTGATCCAGCTCTTCCGCTGTCGCGGCGCGCACGGCGTCCACGGTGACATCGAAGTGCAGTACCTGGCCCGCCAGCGGGTGGTTGCCGTTGACCGTGACCACGCCGTCGCTGATGTCCTGCACATGGATCAGCTGGACGTTGCCATTTGGGTCCTGCGCCTGCAGCTGCATACCCGCCTCCAGGCCTTCGATATTGGCGAAGGCGTCGATCGGCACTTGCTGGATCAGCTCGGGATTGATGTCGCCGTAGGCTTCCTCGGGCTGGATCACGACCGTGAAGTGATCGCCGACCGCACGGCCGGCCAGCGCCTGTTCCAGGCCCGCGATAATGCCACTGGCGCCGTGCAGGTATTGCAGCGGCTCCTTGCCCGCGGAGCTGTCGAGCTCCTCGCCCTGGTCGTTGGTAAGGGTGTAATGCAGTGACACGACGCAGTCGTTGGCAATATTCATGGGTTCTCCTGCTGTTGAAATAATTGGGACGGCGATCAGCACGCCGGTATAGACCAGCGGATCTGCGGGACAGATGACCGGAGTACCGTGAATTGCGAATCTGGACGCCGGCCGGCAGGGTACCGGATTCACGCGCCGGCTGTACACCGCCAGACCGCTAAAACCGTGGTCAACAGCGCACCGGCAACCGACATGGCGGCTCGCTCGCCGGGGATAATCGCGCCGCTGGCGCCAGCTGCAGGGGCATAAAAAAACCCCGGCGCGTGGGCCGGGGTTCGGGGCTTTCTCGGCGGCGCTTGTGACGCCGCGTCTGAAAGGTCTTACATCATGCCGCCCATCATGCCGGGGTCCATACCGGGAGCGCCGCCAGCAGCGGGCTTGTCTTCCGGAATTTCCGCGACCATGGCTTCGGTGGTGATCAGCAGGCCGGCAATGGAGGCAGCGGCCTGCAGCGCGGTGCGGGTGACCTTGGCGGGATCGAGAATACCCATCTCGATCATGTCGCCGTATTCACCGGTGGCCGCGTTGTAGCCGAAGTTGCCCTTGCCCTGCTTGACCTTGTCGATGACCACGGCGCTTTCGTCGCCGGCGTTGGCGACGATCTGGCGCATCGGCGCTTCCATCGCCCGCAGCGCCACCGCGAT
Source organism: Spongiibacteraceae bacterium (assembly GCA_034004805.1). Lineage (GTDB taxonomy): Bacteria > Pseudomonadota > Gammaproteobacteria > Pseudomonadales > CAMLJR01 > JAVEVZ01. The sequence continues at coordinate 1,521 of JAVEVZ010000029.1, forward strand.
GCCGTGGGTCTGGTCTTCGTTGCTGCCCTTGAGATTCTTGATCTTGTCGATCACGCGTATCAGGGCAACACCGCCGCCGGGCACCACGCCTTCTTCAACGGCGGCACGGGTGGCGTGCAGCGCGTCTTCGACACGGGCCTTCTTCTCTTTCATTTCCACTTCGGTGGCTGCGCCAACCTTGATGACCGCAACACCGCCAGCCAGCTTGGCCACGCGCTCCTGCAGTTTTTCGCGGTCGTAGTCGGAGCTGGTGTTCTCGATCTGAACACGAACTTCCTTGACGCGGGCCTTGATGTCATCGGCATTGCCGGCGCCATCGACCACCGTGGTGTTTTCCTTGTCCAGGGTCACGCGCTTGGCGCGGCCCAGGTGCTCCAGGGTTGCGCCTTCGAGATCCAGGCCCACTTCCTCGGAGATCACGGTGCCGCCGGTCAGGATTGCGATGTCCTGCAGCATGGCCTTGCGGCGATCGCCGAAGCCCGGTGCTTTACAGGCCGCAACCTTGATAATGCCGCGCATGTTGTTGACCACCAGGGTCGCCAGCGCCTCGCCTTCCACGTCTTCTGCAATCACCAGCAGCGGACGGCTGGCCTTGGCCACCTGCTCCAGCAGCGGCAGCAGCTCGCGGATATTGGAAATTTTCTTGTCTACCAGCAGGATGAAGGGGTCTTCCAGTTCGGCGACCATCTTCTCGCTGTTGTTGATGAAGTACGGGGACAGGTAGCCGCGGTCGAACTGCATGCCTTCTACCACGTCCAGCTCGTTCTGGAGGCTGGTGCCTTCCTCAACGGTGATAACACCCTCCTTGCCGACCTTCTCCATCGCGTCCGCAATAATGGTGCCGATGGACTCGTCGCTGTTGGCAGAGATGGTGCCGACCTGGGCGATCGCCTTGCCGTCCTTACAGGGTGCGGACAGGGCCTGAATTTCCTTGACCGCAGCGATCACGGCCTGGTCGATGCCGCGCTTCAGGTCCATGGGGTTCATGCCGGCGGCGATGGACTTGAGGCCTTCGTTGACGATGGCCTGGGCCAGTACCGTGGCGGTCGTGGTGCCGTCACCGGCATCGTCGGATGCACGCGAGGCCACTTCCTTGACCATCTGTGCGCCCATGTTTTCAAACTTGTCCTTGAGCTCGATTTCCTTCGCGACCGACACGCCATCCTTGGTGATGGTGGGGGCGCCGAAGGCCTTGTCCAGGACCACGTTGCGGCCCTTGGGGCCCAGGGTGACCTTGACCGCGTCGGCCAGGACGTTGATGCCCTTGAGCATTTTCTGGCGAGCGTTGTCGCCGAATTTAACTTCTTTAGCTGCCATGATTGTTTACCTTCCGTATTCGAACCGGTTTTCTAAGTAACTGTTTTACCGAGAGTTATTTCTCGACAACACCGAAAATTTCGCTTTCGCCGAGGATCACCAGCTCTTCGCCGTCGATCTTGACCTTGTTGCCGGAGTACTGGCCGTAGATCACCAGCTCACCGACCTTGACGGATACGGGGCGCACTTCACCGCTGTCCAGCAGCTTGCCGTTGCCAACCGCGACAACTTCACCCTGGGTGGGCTTCTCTTTGGCAGATCCCGGCAGCACGATGCCACCAGCGGATGTGGTTTCTTCTTCCTTGGGGCGAACGACCACACGGTCGTACAAAGGACGAATTTTCATCTTGCAGATTCTCCCGAAAAACAGAGTTTAACCATCCGGTTGGACCGGGCTGAGCTGCTAGGTGGGGGCGCCCGAAAGAATTTCAAGGCCCGAATTAGCACTCTCCCGAAAAGAGTGCCAATGATAGTGGGGGGTCAAATCCAGTCAAGCGGGAATTGCGGGCGTCAGTCTTCGCGGCGGTATTCGCCTTCTATGACTCTGTCGGCCCGATCGTTGCCTTCGCGGTTCGGGGGCGGGTGCGGGCCAAAGCCGGGCATGACCTGCCAGCGGCCGGAGCGCAACAGGCGCGCCACCAGGGCCCGGCGGGTAAACGGCAGCAGGCACAACAGCCCCAGTGTGTCGGTAAAAAACCCCGGGGTCATCAACAGCACGCCACCAATCGCCAGCAGAAAACCCTCCAGCATCTCCCGGGCCGGCACCTCGCCGAAAGCCAGGCGCTGGTTTGCGCGCAGCAGCGTGGCCACCCCCTGCTGGCGCAACAGCGCCAAGCCTATCGCGGCGGTCAACAGGCAGAGGCCGATAGTGGTCCAGGCACCGATGCGACTGCCAACCTGTATCAGCAGCCAGAGTTCAAGCAGGGGCACGGCAATAAAAGGCAGCAGTAGAAAACGCACGAGACCTGATCCGCAAAGCACTGCCTGCATCTTGAGACGATGGCGCCGGTCACGCAAGTGCGCGTCGTGGCACGGTCCGTCGTTTACTGCAATAATCCGCGCCTCGCGCCGGGGCCCGCAGCGTTTTCTGCGGCGCCCCGCCCCACGAACTGCAGCGGATTACCCAGTATGGATCTCAACGAAAAAGTCATCGTCATCACCGGCGGCGCCCAGGGCCTGGGCCGCGCCATGGCACTTGAGCTGGCCGGAAAAGGCGCCTGGCTGGCGCTGGTGGACCTGAGCCAGGACAAGCTCGACGAAGCCATCGCGCTGTGCAAAAAAGCCGGCGGCGACGCCCGTGGCTATCTCGCCAATATCGCCAGGGAAGACGAGGTTGTCGCCCTGTTCAATCAGGTGGTGGCGGACTTCGGCAGCCTGCACGGCGTCATCAACAACGCCGGCATACTGCGCGACGGCCTGCTGATCAAGGCCAAAGACGGCGAAATCCTCAAGAAGATGAGCCTGGCGGAATGGCAGGCGGTGATCGATGTCAACCTGACCGGCGTGTTCCTGTGAGGACGGGAAGCCGCCGAACACAAGATCCGGCTGGGCACCCAGGGCGTGATTCTGAATATCTCCAGCCTGTCCCGGGCCGGCAATATGGGCCAGACCAATTACTCGGCCGCCAAGGCCGGGGTCGCCGCCATGACTGTGACCTGGGCCAAGGAACTGGCGCGCTACGGCATACGCGCCGCCGGCATCGCACCGGGCTTTATCGCCACCGAAATGGTGGCCAGCATGAAGCCCGATGCGCTGGAAAAAATGACCGCGGGCATCCCCCTGCGGCGCCTGGGCACGCCCGAGGAAATCGGCCACACCGCGGTCTATATCTTCGAGAACGACTACCTGACCGGGCGCATTATTGAGATGGATGGCGGCATTCGTATCTGAGCTGGACGCTGGACGCTGGACGCTGGACGCTGGACGCTGGACGCTGGACGCTGGACGCTGGACGCTGGACGCTGGACGCTGGACGCTGGACAGCGAGCGTCACGGAACCTGCAAGCCAAGGCAAGCAGGTTCCGTGTATTTGCCGGGAGACCGGTCCTTAGCAGTCAGCACTACCAGTCGTAGACCACGCCCACCGACCATTTGCGATCAACCCGGCTCGCGGTTTCCGCGGGCAGGTGGTCGTAGTCGTATTCGTACTTGACCTCGGCGCTCAGGCGGCCGAGTACCGGCATGCGGAAACCGGTATCGGATTCAAATTCCCAGTCCGCACTGTCCTCCAGCGAATAGCGGATATTGTGGCGGTGGAAGAACCGCAGGCCCTGCTCGGTGATCACCCAGGCCAGATCCAGGTCCCAGCGGTACGCCGCATATTCGCGGTCCTCATCCTCGCCAAAGTACTGCCACACATAGTTGATACCGTTTTCCAGCGACAGTTTCAGGGTCTCGGTGTCATACACCTGATAACCGACACCGGAACCGACCACGTAGCGCGCATCCAGGTCCGCGAACTCATCGCGCTCATAGCCCAGGTTGGCGTTGAAATACCATTTTTCAGTAAAGAACAAATCGTACTTGTAGATGCCCGTGGTGCGGTTCTCGCTGCGCACATCGTCGGCGGTTTTGTAGTCGTACTCCCACACAAAGCGATGGCGGGTGTTGCCATAGCGCGCTTCGTCGCGGACATCCACGGCGTAGCTCTCTTCATTGGTGTTGCCGCTGGAATCGGTGATGGCAACGGTCAGGTCACCCTTGTTGACGAGCTTTTTTTCGGTGGAAGGCGGCACTTTGACCTCGGCCAGCGCGGCCCAGCTGGTCAGCGGTGCACTGCCTTCGGCGCAGACCAGCAACTGCTGGTCGCCTTCGCGCTGCAACTGGCAGTCACTGAGGGACCGGCCGTCGACACTGACGTTATAGCGCCCGTCCGACTGCACGAAAGCGACCGCCGACTGATCGACAGAGATTTCCCCAAACGCCGTGGACTGCCACACCAGCTTGCCCGCAGCCACTTGCTTGAAGGTCCCTTCAAGCGTGTCGCCATTGGTCAGCCAGAGGGTGTCGGCCTGGGTCCAGCCCGCCGCGGCACACAGCCCCAGCGCCAGCGGAATTCGTCTGGTAACGTCGATCACTCGCATTGTTTCTATGCCTCTTGGGTTTATCATCCGGATGGCTGCGCATTGCCGTTGGTACGGCGCATGCCGCATTTGTGTGTTCGGTCCCTGTCTGACCGGTAACACAGGAGACAAGGACGCACGCGTCACAGCAGAACATCATGCATGACCTGCAAAGAATGGATCACCCGGTGCGCACAGAAAAAACGTCACAACACCGCATCTGGCAGGTGCTGGGCATGATACCCAAAGGCAAAGTAGTGAGCTACGGTGAATTAGCCCGCATCGCGGAACTGGCCGGCGCCGCACGCCATGTCGGCCGCGTACTCCGCGCCCTGCCCGACGACACCCGCCTGCCCTGGCACCGCGTAGTGCGCGCGAACGGCGCCATCGCACAGCCCGTCGACAGCCCGGGCTACCACGAGCAGATCGCGCGCCTGCAGGCCGAAGGCGTCGAGGTCAGAAACGGGCGGGTATCAATGCGGCGCTGCGCCTGGCGGCCCTGAATTATCGCTGCGGGTTTCGTAACGGATCAGGTAACACACCAGCGCAATAGCGGGAATGCCCAGCGCCGCGGTCAGCCAGAAGAACGGCTGGTAACCCGTCGCGTCCACCACCAGCCCGGTAAACCCGGACAGAAATTTGCCCGGCAGCGTCATCAGCGAACTGAATAATGCGTACTGGGTGGCGGTATAGGCGCGGTGAGTCAGGCTGGACAAATACGCGATAAAACACGCGTTGGCGATGCCCCCGCTGAGATTGTCGGCACTGATTACCCAGGCCAGTGACCACAGGGACGGCGCCTGGGTGGCCAGCCAGGCGAACAACAGATTGGTCACCGCCACCAGCACCGAGCCCAGCAACAGCGGGCGCAACATCCCGAAACGCATGATCAGCACACCGCCCAGGGCCGAACCAAAAATCGTCATGCCGAAACCGAACAGCTTGGTGATGCTGGCGATGTCCTCCTTGCTGTAGCCCTGGTCCAGATAGAAGGGGTTGGCCATCACGCCCATGCTGATATCGCTGAGCCGGTAGACGGCAATCAGCGCCAGCACCACCAGCGCGTGCCAGCCCAGGCGCTGGAAAAACTCCACAAAAGGCTGCACCAGTATCTGCCGCACGCGGGTCATGCGGCTGGGACTGAAGTCCGGTGACAGCGCTATCTGCCGCGGTGGCTCGGCAATCACCAGCACCGTGATCACCCCCAGCCCCATGGCCGCCGCCATGGAAAAATACGCCACGGGCCAACTCCAGAACGCGGCGATATACAGTGCCCCCGCGCCCGCCAGCAACAGCCCGATGCGGTAGCCCAGAAGGTAACTGGCGGCCAGCGCGCCCTGCATATCGCGCTCGGCGATTTCGATGCGGTAGGCGTCGATGGCGATATCCTGGGTCGCCGAGCCAAAGGCCACCAGCACCGCCAGCATCGCCAGCACCGTCAGGGACTCGCGGGGATCGAGCATGGCCATCACCGCCAGCCCTGCAGCGATGGTCAGTTGCCCCAGCAATATCCAGCCGCGGCGCTGGCCCAGCCGGGACAGCAGCGGCAGGCGCAGGCGGTCCACCACCGGTGCCCACAGCACCTTGACGGAATAGGTGATGCCAACCCAGCCGAAAAATCCGATCAGACTGCGGCTGACCTCGTAGTCGCGCAGCCATGCGGTCAGCGTGGAAAATACCAGCAGGTAGGGCAGGCCCGCACTGAAACCCAGCAACAGCAGGGTCAGCACCCGCCGGTCGCGGTAGACCGCAATGGCCTCGCGCCAGCTGTGGTGTGCCGGGTTTGATGTCACAGGGCGATCAATCGCGGAAGTTTTCGTATTGCAGCGGCTGCTCCAGTTTGGCCTCGCGCAACATGGCAATAACCTGCTGCAGATCGTCGCGCTTTTTGCCGGTCACCCGCACCTGGTCACCCTGTATCTGGGTCTGCACCTTGAGCTTGGCTTCCTTGATCAGCTTGACGATTTTCCTGGCCAGCTCCGCTTCGAGGCCGTGCTTCAGGCTGATGCGCTGCTTGACCTGCTTGCCGGCGGTTTCCATTTCGCCGATGTCCATGGCCAGCGGATCGATTTTGGATTTGATCAGATTGCCGCGCAGCACATCTTCCATTTGCTTGATCTGAAAATCGGCTTCCGCGTACAGCGTCACGCTGCGCTCGTCGCGCTCGAAGCTGGCCTTGACGCCCTTGAAGTCAAAGCGCGTCTCAATCAACCGGTTGCTCTGGTCCACTGCGTTGGTGAACTGATGTAGATCCACTTCCGAGACGATATCGAAGGATGGCATGCCGACTCCGTATTCATGACTGGCCAGTGACTGGCGCAGGAGTCTACCATTGCCGCCGAAGCGGGCCCATATTCCACCATGACTGCAATCCACTGGCATATCCTCGGCGCCGGCGCCATCGGCGGCCTGATCGGCGCATACCTGCAGCGTGCGGGACAGCCCTGCACCCTGTTGCTGCGCGACCAGCCGACACTCGCCCGCTACCGCGCCTGCGGCCTGAGTCTCGAAACGCAGACCGGTACCTGGCACGCCGCGCCCCCTGCACTGGCGCCCGACGGCACGGCGCCACGCATCGCGCATCTGCTGGTGACCACCAAGGCGCAGCACACACAAACCGCAGTGGCGGACTGGCTGCATTGCCTGGCCCCCGGCGTCACCGTCGTGCTGTTGCAAAACGGCCTGGGCGTGGCGGAGCGATTGACGTCACAACTAACCGGCGCACGCCTGCTGCTGGGCACCACCACCCACGGCGCCTGGCGCCGCGCGCCGTTTCATATCGTGCATGCCGGCAGCGGAGAGACCTGGCTGGGCCCGGCCGACGCACACACCGTGTTTGACGACACCGAGCGGCAGCGCCTGCTGGCGAGCCTGCCCGCCGCGGTTTTGAACCTGCACTGGGACGACCGCATCGACCAGCGACTGTGGCGCAAATTTGCCATCAACTGCGTGATCAACCCGTTAACCGCAACGCTGCGCTGTCGCAATGGTGAGCTTCGCCGCCACCCCGAGAAGGTGGCACAACTGGGTGCGGAAATCTGCGCGGTGGCTGAGGCAGTCGGCCAGCACAGCGCTGTCCACGCGCTGGAACACGCCATCTGGCAGGTGGTGGACGCCACCGCGGCCAACCGCTCCTCCATGCTCCAGGATGTGAGCGCGGGGCGCAGTACTGAGCTCGAATTTATGACCGGCCATCTGCTGCGCCTGGCGGCCCAGGCCGGTGTGCATTGCCCCGCCCACAGCGCCCTCTACCGCGCATTGCGCCCTGCGACAGGCGCGGGCACCCGGTGTTGACAGCCCCGGTACCCGCGCGTAGATTGCCGCCACCTGTCGAAGGTGCCCAGCGCGAGTTCGTCCATCGCGCGGGTTGAATGGGAAGCCGGTGACCTGCTCACGCAACAGTCCGGCGCTGCCCCCGCAACGGTAAGCTGTATTTACGGCGAGCCCGACACCAGCCCTCGACAGCTATTGCGATGATGCGGAGGGCGTCGTCGGTGGCAAAGCCTAACCGCTCCCACCCTCCCCTGTTCGTTTTTATCCACCGGTCCTGCCGTTCCGATATCGGGCTATCGCCTGCACCGGGAACCGGCTGCCGCCGCCTGACGAATCGAGGAAGCCATGAATCCACGCCATACCCTGCTATTGCCGCTGGCGCTCGCCTGTGCCCAGGTTCACGCCAGCGATCGCCTGGAAACCCTGGTCGTCACCGCCAGCCGGCAGCCGGTCGAACTGCGCCAGGTCGCCGCCTCGGTGAGCGTCATGGAGCACCAGGCCATTGAACTGCGTGGCCAGGCCAATCTGGCAGACGTCATGCGGGCCATGCCCAGCGTCAACGTCAGCGGAGGTGGCGGTGCGGGCAAGACCGCGTCACTGCGTATCCGCGGCGAGGAGTCGTTTCGTACCCTGGTGCTGATCGACGGCATCGATGTCTCCGACACCAGCTCTCCCCAGGTGTCGCCGCGCCTGGAACACATCGCCAGCGCCGGCATCGAGCGCGTCGAAGTGCTGCGCGGCCCACAGGGCATGATGTACGGCGCGGATGCCGGCGGCATTGTCAATATCACGACCCGCCGCGCCCATGAAGACGGCCTGGCCGCCGATTTCGCCACCGAGTACGGCCGCTACGACAGCTGGAACAACACGGGGAATATCCGCGGCAAAACCGGCATCGCCGATTTCTCGCTGACCCTCAGCGACTTCAGCACCGACGGCTACAACTCGCGGACCACCGACACCACACTGCGCGACCGCGACGGCTACGACAACACCACCCTGCATTTCAACGGTGGACTGCAGCTGACCGACCATTTCCGCGTCGAGCTGAGCGCCCGCGATGTGGACGCCAGCGCCAGGTTCGACGGCTGCTTCAACAGCCAGACTTTTGTCACTACCGACAACTGCGTGAGCGATTACGTCCAGCGCATCGGTCGCCTCGCCGCGGTCTTCGACAACGGTGAGTTGCGTCAGAGCCTGGCCTTTCAGCGCGCCAGCAGCACCCGCGAGGACATCGCCGACGGTGTACGCGGCGGAGACAACGACGCCGTCGTCGAAGAACTGCAGTACCAGGGCATCGCGCGCTGGCAGCAGGCGGGCGATCTGGTGTACGGCATTGACCTCGAGGAGCAGCGCTACGAAGGCGGCGGCGACCCCGAGCGGGAACGCGACCAGATCGGCGCCTATATCGAGTGGCAGGGCAAAGTGGCGGAACAGTTTTTCTACACCGCGGGGCTGCGCCACGACGACAACGACGACTTCGGCGAATACACCAGCTACCGGGTCAGCGGCGCCCACCTCACCCCGCTGGCGGGCGGCGACGTACTGAAACTCAAAACCAGTTACGGCACCGGCTTTCGCGCACCCAGCCTCTACGAAGTGGCCTACAATCGCGGGCCGTTTGCTTCGCCGCCGGCCAGTGATATCAGCCTCGATGCCGAGGAGAGCAAGGGCTTCGAGGCCGGCGTCGAATACCAGTGGGCCAGCGGTGCCTGGCTGGACCTGGTGTACTTCAACCAGTCCATCGACAACGCCATTGATTTTGATCTGGTGGGTTACTCCGGCTACCTGCAGGCCGGCGGCACCACGCGCTCGAAGGGCGTGGAGCTGAACGGCGAGCTGCCGGTAAACCGCTGGCTGAGCGTGACCGGCAATTACACCTACAACGACGCAAAAACTCCCGCCGGCGAGACCCGTCTGCGCCGCCCGCGGCACCTGATGAACCTGGGCGCAGTGGTCGCACCGCACCGCGACGTGACTCTGGCACTCAACCTGAAACTGGTCAGGGACGCCGAGGATCAGGTCGGCAGCCAGCGCGTTGCGCTGGATGACTACACTAATCTGGACGCGACCCTCAACTGGGATGTCAACGCACAGCTGGCGCTGTATGTGCGCGGCGAAAACCTGCTGGGCGACGATTACGAGGAAGTCGCGAGCTACCGCGTGCCGGGCGCTGCGTTTTATACCGGCCTGCGCCTGCAGTTCTGAGCCGCTACGGGGGCCGGCACTGCTGACGCAGGCGCCGCCTTGAAGGTGCACCGGCACGGGCAAGCGCGCTGGATATCGAGCAACTGCGGGTGCTGATGCACGCCGGACAGCACCCGCAGGATGCCCAGGCTGCGCGGGCGCGGGGTCTGTCAGTCCTGCCAGATATCCTTCAGCTGCAAGGGCAGGCCCGCCACCATCAGGGTGACGCGCCCCGCGCAACGGGCCAGGGCCTGCTGCAACTCGCCGTTGCGCTCCACCAGCGCCCGGTCGCGGGCATCCAGCGCCACGCCGCCCGCGCCCAGCTCACGGCTGATCAGAAACAAACGTCCCTGCCAGTTTTCCACCAGCGCACACAAGGCGTCGCAGCGGGCTGCGACGGCGGCGGGCTCGGTGCGCAGCAGCGTATCGAGCCAGCGGGTCAGGCAATCGACCACCACCACCGTTTCGGGCTGATCGAGGGGCGCGAGAGCATCCACCAGATCGACGGGCACTTCCAGCACCTGCCAGTGGGCACCGCCCTGCTGCCCGTCGCTGCACTGCGGCCGTTCCGGGTCCTGCGCTGTCGCGGTGACCAGCAGCCAGGGACGATCGCTGAGGACCTCGGCGCACTGCCGGGCGTAGCGACGTTTGCCCGAGCGGGCGCCGCCCAGCACCAGTTCCAGCATCAGCCGAACAGTGTCCCGAGGCGCCGCACCGCTTCCTCGAGCCGCGGCTGCGAGGTGGTGTAGGCAAAGCGCACATGCTGGGCCGCCAGATGGCGCCCGAAGTCCAGCCCGGGGGTGATGGCCACGCCGTGCTCTTCCAGCAGCTTCAGGCAGAACTGCTCGCTGTCGGCGGCAAGGGATGGCAGGTTCTGGATACCCGCATATAAATAGAGGGCCCCGGCCGGGGTGTGGGGAATGGCGAAGCCCAGGCGCCGCAACTCGGGCAGCAGGTAGTCGCGGCGCGCGGCGAACTGGGCGCGGCGCTGTTCCAGTATCGCCACGGTCTCGGGCTCGAAGGCCGCCAGGGCGCCGTACTGGGAAAAGGTCGACATGGAGATAAACAGGTTCTGGGCCAGTTTCTCCAGCTCCGGCACCGCCGCCTCGGGGGCCACCAGCCAGCCCAGGCGCCAGCCGGTCATGCCGAAATACTTGGAGAAGCTGTTGATGACAAAGGCGTCGTCGGCGATTTCCAGTATCGATGGCGCATCCACGCCGTAGCTCAGGCCGTGGTAGATCTCGTCCACCACCAGAAAGCCGCCCTTGCGCCGGCACAGGCTCGACAGTCCCCGAAGTTCCTCGCGGGTCAGGATCTCTCCGGTGGGATTGGCCGGCGACGCCACCATCACGCCCACGGTGTTGTCGCGCCAGTGGGCTTCGGCCCGTTCGGCATTGAGCTGGTAGCGCTGCGCGGGCCCCACCGGCACCAGCTGACCCTCGCCCTCGACCAGGCGCAGGAAATGGCGGTTGCAGGGGTAGCCGGGGTCGGTCATCAGCATGCCGTCGCCGGGGTTCATGAGCAGCCCGGCAATTAGCGGCAGCGCGCCGGAGGCGCCGGGCGTGACCAGGATGCGCCGCGGATCGACCTCTACCCCGTGGCGCTGCCGGTACCAGCCAGCGATGGCCTCGCGCAGCTCCGGCAGGCCGGTGGCCTGGCTGTAGGCCGTGGCGCCCGCATCCAGGGCCCGCTTGGCCGCCTCGACGATGGGCGCGGCCGTGGTGAAGTCGGGCTCACCGGCTTCCAGATGGACGATATCGCGGCCGGCCCGGGCCAGCTGCTTGGCGCGGGTCAGCACCTCCACGACCCGGAACGGTTCAATATCCCTCAGGCGGGCCGCATAAGGTCTGGCAACAGCTGTCAACGCGTCGTTCACCGGTACTTCCCCAGTCATGGCGAGGGCGGCATTGTAGCAGCCGCCCGCGCGGCACCACGCACAACAAACCGGGAGCGGCGGAGCCATTCAGGCCACGCGAGGCCGGGCATGTAGCACTCCTGTGCCTTATCTGGTACTTTTGCCGGCTTGTCAGCGGGCGGCATCCGTGCCGATGTCCTGACAGCGCCGAAATCAAAGCGACGTTCTGGCAATAAGAGAGATCTGGCAATGTCCGCTAAAAAGCAAACGGTCGATACCGGCTTCAACAATATCGCGCCCTACAAACCCAAGAAGGGCGAGGAATACATGAACGAAAAGCAGAAGGAGCACTTCCGTGCGATTCTGCGGCAGTGGAAAGCCGACCTGATGGAGGAAGTGGATCGCACCGTGTCCCATATGAAGGACGAGGCTGCGAATTTCCCCGACCCCGCCGACCGCGCGACCCAGGAAGAGGAGTTCAGCCTCGAACTTCGCACCCGGGATCGCGAGCGCAAGCTCATCAAGAAAATCGACTCCACCCTGGAGTTGATCGATCACGATGACTACGGCTGGTGCGACTCCTGTGGCGTGGAAATCGGCATCAAGCGCCTTGAAGCCCGCCCCACGGCAACCTTGTGCATCGACTGCAAGACCCTCGATGAGATCAAGGAAAGACAGGAGCACGGTTGAGCCCATCCTGACGGTGCGCCCCACCGGGCGCGCTGTCGCCCCGCGCCAGCCGGGCACAGGCTCAGGCACGGCTGGCGCATCGCGTTTTTTCGGCACCGTTTGCCACCGTCGCCCTCCAGGCACCGGTCTCCTCTCACACAAACTCCATTTAGCGAGAACCACGGCCTCGCGCCCCGCGTCGCATCACGCCCGGCCGTTCCGGCAAGGGGCGTGACGTGGCGCGCCCGGACAGGTATATCGGACGTTTTGCGCCCTCGCCCACCGGCCCCCTGCATTTCGGCTCGCTGATCGCCGCCGTCGCCAGCTTTCTCGACGCCCGCGCCCGGAACGGCTTGTGGTTGCTGCGCATCGAAGATCTCGACCCGCCGCGCGAACAGCCCGGCGCCGCCCGGCAGATCATTCACTGCCTGCAGCAGCACGGCCTGCACTGGGATGGCGAGGTGCTGTGGCAGAGTCGACGCCACGCCGCCTACCGCGCTGCGCTGGACACACTGCTCGCCAGTGGCAAGGCGTTTGTGTGCGATTGCAGCCGTAGTCAGTTGCAGGACAGCGGCGGTATCTACCCGGGCACCTGCCGCCATCGCGCCCTGCACCCGGCGTCGCGCGGCGCGGTGCGCGCGCGGGTGACGCGCGGCGCGGTGTGTTTCGAGGATGCCATCCAGGGCCAGGTCTGCCAGCAACTGGACACCGAGGTCGGCGACTTCGTGATCCGGCGCCGCGACGGCCTGATTGCCTACCAGCTGGCGGTGGTGGTCGACGACGCCCACCAGAACATCAGCCACGTGCTGCGCGGTGCCGATCTGCTGGACTCGACGCCGCGGCAGATCTTCCTGCAGCGGCAACTGGGGCTGCCCACCCCGTACTATGCCCATGTGCCGGTGGCGGGCAACCCGCAGGGCCAGAAGCTCAGCAAGCAGACCCACGCCCCCGCCCTGGACGCGCAGTGCGCCGTGACCAACCTGCTGGCCGCATTGCAGTACCTGCGCCAGCCCGAGCCACCGCCGCAGGCACGGACCGATCCCGCCGCGGTACTGGACTGGAGCGCCCGTCACTGGCACCTGGAGGCCGTGCCCCGCCAGCGCCTGATCAGCCTCTGCTGAACAGCACCTGCCCGCCGGTTTTACAAGCTGCGGGGCGCTCCCGTACCATCGCGCCACCAGCCTCACGGATACTGCGCGCCACATGTATATCAACCCCACCCTGTCGTTGTTGCTGGCGTTGATCTTCGTGTTCTCCCCGACCATACAGGAGTGGGTGATGAGCGGCGGCAGCAGCTGGTACCGCCCCTACCTGGCGTGGCTGGCCCTGATCGTGTTCATCGCCCTGTCCAGCCGTAAAAAGCGCGCCAATGAACGTTAGCCTGGGAGTTCTGTTCGCCGTCGGGCTGGGCTATCTGCTGCTGCTGTTTGCCCTGGCACACCTCGCCGAACGGCGCTGGATACCCGAGCGCATTCTCCATCATCCACTGGTCTATGTGCTGTCGCTGGGCGTGATCGCCGGCGCGTTCGGCTTCTACGGCACCGTGGGTCTGGCCTACGAGTACGGCTACGGCTTCCTCGCCTATTATCTGGGGATCTGCCTGAGTTTTATGTTCGCGCCCCTGGTGCTGTCGCCGCTGCACCGTTTGTGCCGCACTTACCAGCTGAGCTCGCTCGCGGACGTGCTGACCTTCCGCTTCCGCAGCCAGTGGGCGGGGTCGGTGGTAACACTGTTTACCCTGCTGGCGGTGCTGCCGCTGCTGGCCCTGCAGATCCAGGCGGTATCAAACACCGTCAACGTGCTGGCCAACGATACCCGCGACCTCTACAGCGACGGCCCCCAGCCCGATGGCCTGGCGCTGATCTTCTGTTGTGTGATCACCGTATTTACCGTGCTGTTCGGCTCACGCCACACCAGCAGCCACGAGCGTCACAGCGGTCTGGTGGCAGCCATCGCCTTCGATTCCGTGTTCAAGCTCGTGGCGCTGCTGGTGCTGGGCTATGTCGCGGTATT
>JAVEVZ010000030.1:0-15886 GCA_034004805.1 Spongiibacteraceae bacterium
GCGCGATAATGGCGAGGTCATTCCTGGTCTTTACGCGACGGGCAATTGTTCGGCATCGGTGACCGGGCGCTATTATCCCGGTGCCGGAGCATCCCTGGGGCCTGCCATGACCTTCGGTTTTCTGGCAGCAGAGCACATGATTGGCGAGCGTGGCAAACAGCAGCCCTCCGGCTGAATGTGTATTATTCCCGGATCGCAATCCGTGACGGGAAAGTGCATGACCAATACTGTTGCCAAGCCAGGACGCCAGGCCCTTAAAACCAGACTGACGCGGGAGAGGATCATCAATGCGGTGGTCTCGCTGATTACAACCGGAGGTTACAGCGCAGCGAGTTCCAGCCGTATCGCCAAGCGGGCCGGCGTGACATGGGGTGCTGTACAACATCATTTTGGCTCGAAGGACGACATACTTGATGCGGTGATTGAGTTGTCTCATGACCGGTTTACCGAGCTAATGGCAACCGAGGTATCCGACAAGGGCACCCTTGCCGACCGCGTTGAGCGCTTTGTTGACCTGATGTGGCAGAACTACCAGAGCGATGTTTATCTGGCCTCCCTGGAAATACTGCTTGCACGCCGTGCAGGCTGCAGTGGCACCAACGCAGGGGTGACCAAGCAACAGGCGGAATCTCATATCGGTACGCTCAGGCGCATATTTCCTGAGCTGGATCTGAGCGACACGCAGTTGATCGATATTCTGGGCTTTATCCATATTCTGCTCACCGGCCTGACCATCGAGCGGGCCTTTGAAGAGCCGATCAAAAATGAAGAAAAACATATGCGGCGCATCAAGGCGGCGATGTTAACCATGCTCTCCACGTGATGTGCAGGGCGGCGCGAGAACCGATGTTATTGATGGAGTGATGTATGAGCAGTGATGGTTCCAGAGGCGCGGACAAAAGTGCTTTCAAGACAGGCGCGGCCACAATGGACGAGGTTTACAGCGGCATGGTCCCCGCCGGTGAGGAGGGTGACGATCGCTTTATGGACCTGATGGTCCCGCATATCTTTGGCCGGCTGTGGGACGACAGCAAGCTGGGGATCAGCGAGCGCCGGCTGTTTACCATGGGTATTATCGCCGCCATGGGCGAGTACGGGGTGTTCCAGATCCAGGCCACGGCGGCGCTGAAGCGGGGCGAGCTCAATGCACAGCAGCTCGAAGAACTCTGCTGCCATGCCGCCTACTATGCGGGCTTGCCGCGCGCGGGGGGGCTGCGCGCCGCCGTTGCCGCTGCGATCAGCGATGCGGCAGGTTGAGCCGGCGGTCGTCAGATCGCAGCGTTTGGCTGTGCTAGTATCCGCCCTCACATCCTTGGGGGCGTCTGATATTCATGCTGAAATGCACCATTATTCCCGTTACCGCCTACCAGCAGAACTGCAGTCTGCTGGTGTGCGAGAACTCCGGCGCGGCGGCCTTTGTCGATCCCGGTGGGGATATCGAGCGCCTGGTCAGTGCGCTGGAGAAAACCGGCGCGCGACTGGAAAAAATCCTTCTCACCCACGGTCATATGGACCATTGCGCCGGTGCGGATGTGCTGCGCCAGCGCTATGGGGTGCCGATTGAAGGGCCGCATCGCGACGATGCCTTCTGGATCGACAAGTTGCCGGAGTGGTGTGCCATGGCGGGCTTTCCGGCAGCCGAGGCCTTTGTACCCGACCGCTGGCTGGACCACGGCGATACCGTGACACTGGGCGAGCACACCCTGCAGGTGCTGCATACGCCGGGGCACACACCCGGCCACGTGGTGTTCTTTCACGAGGAGGGCCGTATGGCCTGGGTGGGGGATGTGCTGTTTCAGGGCTCAATCGGGCGCACGGACTTTCCCCGCGGGGATCACCAGATGCTGATCAACTCCATCCGTGAGCGCCTGTGGCCACTGGGCGATGACGTGCTGTTCGTACCGGGTCATGGCCCCACATCGCAATTCGGCATCGAGCGCCGGACCAATCCGTTTGTTGCCGACAGCCGGTTCGGTTGACTCATGGCCGACGCCGGATCCACATCAATACGGTTGGCGCAGTTGCTGCAGCAGTTACCGCAATGGTTGCGCTGGACTAGCTGGCTCACCTTGCTGGTGGTGACGTATCTGGCACTGGTTCCCGGTGGCCCCTCGCTACCGCAGCTCCCCTCCGACAAGATGGAACACGCGCTGGCGTTCTTTACCCTGCTCGCGCTGTTTGACCTGGCCTATCCCGCGCGTTCCCTGTGGCGGCTCAAGATTCCGGCGCTGCTGGCCTACGGCGTGCTGATCGAAGTGGGACAGAGCGTGTCGCCCGGGCGTTATCCGGAGCTGATGGACGTGGTCGCCGACGCGGCGGGTATCATCGCCTATCTGCCGGTGCGCTGGCTGCTGCGTCGCTATCTGCTGCCGGCCTTCCGGCCAGCGCTGGCCGGCATCAGGAGCGGCGGGCCGCGTCAATCCTGAAACAGGCTCGCCACATAGGCCGTATCGAAGTATTCCCAGACCTCGATAATGCGGTCGTCCTTGAGCCGGAACAGGCTTTGGTAGTCATTGTGGTAGGGCTTGCCGTGACTGGTGAGCGCCTGCATGCTGAAGTGGACATGGACCCGATCAGCCTGCGCAGTCAGTGCATGGTAGGTAAACCGTATCGAGTCAGGCTGATAGTACTGGGTGACGGCGCTGTCGAACATGGCGAGTACCGCGGCCTTGCCGAGGTAGTCACTGGTGGTGTTGAGTGCGGCGGTCGATTTTGGAAAATGCCACTGCACGTCCGGGTGGAGCAACGACGACAGGTCCGCGTCCCCGCCTCGCAACCGTTTTTCCAGCGCGCTGAAGAAGCGCTCCACCAGGGGTTGATGCGTGGTTTTTTGCATGATCGGGAGCGGATTCCTGTCTG
The DNA here is from genome assembly GCA_034004805.1 of Spongiibacteraceae bacterium. GTDB lineage: Bacteria > Pseudomonadota > Gammaproteobacteria > Pseudomonadales > CAMLJR01 > JAVEVZ01. The sequence continues at coordinate 2,860 of JAVEVZ010000030.1, forward strand.
CTTGCTGAAGGGGGTTGATATGTTGCGAAGTGCATGGGGTCGAAATTCGGGACGCGATCCGTGCCGGGTCGCGATGCGATGCGGGGACGCTACATGAAGCGGCTTGCCATTGTCTACCACAGCCAGTCCGGGGCAACCCGCTCTCTGGCACTGGCGGCGGCAGCGGGCGCGCGCCTGGAGGAGGATGTCGAGGTGCGCTGCGTGCCGGCGCTGGAGGCTGACACGGCGTTGCTGCTGTGGGCCGACGGCATTATTTTCGGCTCGCCGGAAAACCTCGGTTATCTGTCGGGCGGTTTGAAGGATTTTTTTGATCGCACGTTTTACACCGCCGCCGGAAAGGTGGACAACAAGCCCTACGCGGTGTTGATCAGTGCCGGTAACGACGGCAGCAATGCGCTGCGCCAGCTGCAGCGCATTGTCAGCGGCTATCACCTGAAGGCGGTTGCCGAGCCACTGATCGTCAAGGGCGAGCCGGACGACGACGCGCGGGAGCGGGCCGGCGAGTTGGGCCAGACCCTGGCGGCAGGGCTGTCGCTGGGTATCTTCTGATGATTGCTGTTTCACATACTCCAAGGAGTTGTCATGTCCGACGCAGGTGTTCCCGAAGGCTTTGTTGCATTCCCCCGGGGCTATGGCTTCAACGACGCCATTGCCCCGCTTTATTACCGCATGGTGGATAACGCGCCGGAGTTTGCCTTCAGGGTAGAGAAGCACCACTGCAACCCGATAGGTATCTGTCACGGTGGGGTATTTATGACCTTTATGGACATTGCGCTGTCGGGGGCGATCTGCGCGTCGCTGGGCAAGCTGGTCGCGACACCGACGATCAGCATGGCCTTTGATTTTCTCGCCGGTGGCCAGCTCGGCGACTGGCTGCGGGCCGAGGTGCAGTCAGTTCACACCACCCGCCGGCTGGGCTTTGCCAGCGGCCTGGTGGTGGGGCCCAGCGGGCCTGTGGCCCGCGCCAATGGCTGCTTTCGCCTGCCCAGCAACCTGCAGGACATGCCGGAACTGCCCGCCGCTTCCTGGGGCGCCGCGCAGTAGCCGGTGGACGATCGGTCGGGCTTTTTCAAGCCCTGATATTGACAGTGTTTACATTCGGCGGGTGGTCCCTACAATGTCGCGCTAATACGTATTAGTATTGGCGGGACGGCTGGGTTGCCGGAGTGCATCGCCGGCTGTCAATTGCACAGGCTAAGGCTGCGTGTATAACAACAATGGCGCTGACCGAGGGACTCCCGATATGAAACTACGTCGATATCCAATGAATGCCATATCCATGGCGGTGTTGATGGCCGGGGCAGGTATGGTCTCGGCCCAACAACTGGTGCTGGAGGAGGTTATTGTCACCGCGCAATTGCGCACCGAGAGCCTGCAGGATGTACCGATCTCCGTAAACGCCGTGAGCGGGACCAAGATGTTCGAGGCCGGCATTGACAAGATCGAAGACCTCCAGGCCTATGTGCCCAACCTGACCATGTCGGAGACGGGTATTGGCACCAATATCTATGTGCGGGGCATCGGTTCGGGCATCAACCAGGGCTTCGAACAGTCTGTGGGGATGTATGTCGACGGCGTGTACCACGGTCGCGCCCAGTTGTCGCGGGCGCCTTTCCTGGACCTGGAGCGGGTTGAGGTGCTGCGCGGACCGCAGAATATCCTGTACGGCAAGAATTCCATCGCCGGCGCACTGAGTGTTATCACCGCCAAGCCGACGGATGTTTTCGAAGGCCAGGTGTCGGTGCTGTACGAGCCCGAACACGACGAGCAGGTTTACGACCTCATGCTTTCCGGCCCGCTCAGCGATACCGTCAGCGGCCGCTTGGCCTACCGCAAGCGCACCATGGACGGCTACATCGACAACGTGACCACCGGCAAGGATGAGCCGGAACGCGACGAGGAGACCGTCCGCCTGATCCTGGCGTGGGCCGCCTCGGACCGTTTGGACGCCACGCTCAAATACGAACACAACAGCTTCGACGTCACCGGACGCCAGATCGAGATCATTACCGATCGGCCCTCTTTGAATCCCGGTCTGGGCGGCGCCAATTGGAGTGGATTGCTGGCAAGTCTCGGCGCCTCACCGAGCATTCTCGACACTAGGCAGGACTTCAAGCGCACCTCGAATGGCGACTACAGCGACAACACCACTGACAACCTCACCCTGTCGGTCAACTATGCGCTGGGCGAGCATACCGTGACCTATACCGGCGCCTATCTGGAGTACGACTACAGGGAGCTCTGTGACTGTGACTTTACCGGCGCGGTACTGTTTGATCTGCTGTCCGAGGAGGACTACAAGCAGAGTAGCCACGAGATTCGTTTGACGTCCCCGGTGGGTAACACCATCGAGTACATTGCCGGCGCTTACTATCAGGACAGCGAACTGAGCTTCAACGACCGTTTTCGGGTGCCGCCTGGCAGTCTGATCCCGGTTCTGGGCGCGGCGCTGCCACCCCTGGCGCCACTGCAAACCCTGAATCAGATCGCAGTGCCCCGTGAATTCACCAGCGATTCGGAACTGTTTTCATTGTTCGCCCAGGTCACCTGGAACGTGACCGACAGGCTGCACCTGACTGCCGGTGGGCGCTGGAGCGATGAAGAGAAGAAGGGCACCCGGAATCTGGTAGTCACCGATCTGAACGGCAACGTGATACCGGCCGGTGCCGCACCGGCGCTGGATGCGACCCTGGCGGGCCTGCTGAACACGTATCGCCATGACCTCAGCGGTAAGCGCAATGAGGACAAGTTTTCCCCCAGTCTGCTCGCGGAATATGATCTCAATGACGATGTGATGCTCTACGCCACCTGGTCGAAGGGATTTAAATCCGGCGGCTTTGACGCCCGATCCAACTCCGCGCCGGGATCACCGGTGCCGGTGCCCGGTAGCTTCGCCTACGACGACGAGCAGGCCACCAGCTACGAAGTGGGCTCCAAGATGGTGTTGTTCGGCGGTCGCGCGGAGCTGAACGCCGCCCTGTTCTTTACCGAGTACGAAGACCTGCAGGTTTCCATTTTTGACGGGGTGCTGGGGTTCAACGTCGGCAACGCGGCAAAGGCGGAGACCCTGGGCGCGGAGCTCGATGGGCGCTGGATGGTCACCGAATGGTTTACGTTGTCGGGTTCGCTGGCCTATCTGGATTTTGAATTCAAGGATTATCCCAACGGTCAGTGCACCCAGTTGCAGCGCATACAGACGGGTCAGCCGCTGTGTGACTACGACGGCAAGACCAACCAGTATGTCGCCGAGTGGAGTGGTACGTTGAGTGGCGATGTGCGGTTTGCGATTGCGGACAGTCTTGAATTCCGCGGCACGCTGGATCTGATCTACAGCGACGACTACAACCCCTCGCAGAACCTCGATCCCATCGTGGCGCAGGATGCCTATGTGAAGGTCAATGCGCGGCTGGCGGTGGGTGCCAATGACGGCATGTGGGAAGTGGCGTTGGTCGGCAGGAACCTGACTGACAAGGAGATCATTACCTACGCCAACGATGTGCCGCTGGCATCAAACCTGACGCAAAGCATCGGGCACTACGCCTTCGTCGAACGCGAGCGCAGTGTTGCGATACAGGGTATTTATCGCTTCTGATAAAAACCGGTAGTGAAAGAATACACGCCGCTCGCCGAGCGGCGTTTTTATTTGTGCCCAGGGCCTGCAGTGCAGCTGTAGAGCTCGGCAGGCATGGCAGAACAATCAGCGTTGGGCCATCGCAGATCAGAGTTGTTGCAGCAGATAGTAGACTGCGGTGGCGGCCACACCGATCAGCAGTAGACTTACCAGTCGCCAGAACCATTGGCCGCGGCGTCGGGGGAGGGTGTAGCTGCCGGTCCTGTGGCGGTTGCCCACGGCCGTTGGCCGGGTCTGCCACTGTCGCGGCGGAAAGTCTGCGGCATCGGCGGTGTACGCGCTGTGACCGGGAGATGCCGGTGGCGGATTGATGCTGCTTCGGGTGTGGGTGGCGGGGCCCTGGACGCGAAAGTTGAGTACATCAAAGCGCACCCGGTCGCCGCTGCTAAGCAGTTTTTCCGCAATGCGCTCATCGCCGAAGTAGGTTCCGTTGGCGGAGCCGAGATCGCGCAGCAGCAGCTTGTCGCCCTGTACCAGCAGTTCGGCGTGACGTCGCGACAGGTGTTTGCCGGGGATAATAATGTCGCAGCTGAGGTCGCGGCCCAGGACGGCGCGCTCGCCGATCAGAAAGACCTGGCCGTCCAGCCAGTCGCCTTCGCCGATCAGCCGCCAGCGGCTGGCGTCCAGTTGTTCTCCAGCGCTAAGCGCTGTGGTGTGTGCCTGTCTGTTGGCCATGGGGCGTGGAAACTCCGAAATCTGTCCGGGCGAATTCTGTCCGGGCTCAAGCTGTTCGGGCACAGCCCGGCGAGCAGGATAGTTGCAGCCAATGGTAGCCAACTGGCGGTGGATGTCCTAGCGGGCTGTCCTGGGCGGGTTCTGGCGCGGCGCGATAATGACGCGGCATTCGCTGAAACCGCGCTTGGCATCCCGGGTTAAAAGCGGCGACGATGCTCGCCCCCTGCCGGCTGGCGGTATTTATTGCGAGAGGGGCTATGGAAAATCTGGATCAACAGGTGCTGCATCAGCTGCGCGACTGGCTCAGTGGGGGGCTGCCTGTCTGGCTTTGCACCATTGTCGAGACGCGCGGCGCTTCGCCGCGGCCGGTGGGGGCGCTGCTGGCCTGCAACGGCGAGGGGGAACTGGTGGGTTCGTTGTCGGGCGGCTGTATTGAGGACGATCTTCTCGAACGCCTGGTGGCACGCGAATTGGCCGCCGACGTTCCTGAGCTGTATCACTACGGCCTGAGCGCCGAGGAAAACGCCCGTCTGGGGCTGCCCTGCGGCGGCCAGCTCACCGTGTTGATTGAGCCATTGCACCGCGCCGGGGCCGCAGCGGGCCAGCAAGCGCCGGCGGCGCACGCCCGGGTAGAGCAGCTGACCTGGCTGCTGACGCTTCTGGAGCAGCGTCGCTGTGTGCGGCGCGAGGTCGATCTCGACAGTGGAGCCTGGCAGCTGAGCGAGATCGACGAGGTCGAACCGCTGCTGGTCACTGACGCGCGGGTGCGCCAGGACTTCGGCCCCCGCTACACGCTGCTGTTGATCGGTGCTGGGGCACTGGCCCAGGCCGTGGCCGAGCTGGCACTGCGCATGGATTACCGGGTGCTGGTCAACGACCCGCGCCCCGAATGGCTGGCCCGCTGGCCAGTGGCCGGCGTGCAGTGCGTGGCGGGCATGCCGGACGATGCCGTGCGCCGCTACGCAGCGGATGAGCGCAGCATAGTCATTACCCTGACCCACGACCCCCGCATCGACGATATGGCGCTAATGGAAGCGCTGACCACCCGGGCGTTTTATGTGGGGGCGCTGGGCTCACAGCGGACCTCCGCCAAGCGCGTCCAGCGTCTGCGCCAACTGGATCTCAGTGACGCACAACTGGCGCGTCTGCATGCGCCGGTGGGCCTCGCCATCGGCAGCAAAACCCCGATGGAAATTGCCGTGGCGATACTCGCGGAACTCACCCAGCTGCGGCGCACTGTCAGGTGATCCCGGTGCTGGTGCTGGCCGCCGGGCGCGCGAGGCGGTTTGGCAGCGACAAGCGCCAGGCCCGGCTGGCCAATGGGGAAACCGTATTGCAAGCAACGCTGGCCCGGGTTCGTGCGGCAGGGCTGGAACCGCGCCTGGTGCTGGCCCCGGGGGATCCGCTGTTGAGTGAGCCGGGGGCCCTCGTCGCGCCAGGTTGTGCGAAGGGCATGGGCAGCTCCATCGCCGATGCGGTGGCGCAGCTGCAGGAAGGCGTCGCGGGTTGTCTGATCCTGCCGGCGGACATGCCGTTTGTCGCGCCGGAGTCGATCCGGGCGGTGGCTGCCGCACTGGCCGATCACGCCATTGTTGTGCCGGTATTTGAAGGTAAGCGCGGCCATCCGGTGGGTTTTACGGCGGCGCTTTTTGCAGAGCTGCAGGCCCTGCAGGGGGATATCGGCGCGCGCAGGATTGTCGCGCGCCAAGCCGCGCGGGTGCTTGAGGTGGCGGTGCAGGATCCCGGCATTCTGTGGGATATCGATACCCCTGCTGACCTCAGCCGCCAGCCTCCTCCCTGAGCAGTGCGATAAACGCCGCGGCGGCGTTGGACAAATGGCGGTCGCGGTGAAAGACGCAGCCCAGCTCGCGACCCAGTGACTGCCCGCGCAGGGTGAGGTCGCGGACGCTGTCGTCCAGCAGGGTGCGCGGCAGGACGCCCCAGCCCAGGCCGATGGACACCAACATCTTCAGCGACTCCAGGTAGTGGGTGGACATCGCCGCCTCCAGGGGCAGGTCGTGCTGCTGGAACAGGTGCGTGATGATCTGGCCGGTGTAGGTGTTGAGCCCGGGCAGGATTGCGCGGTGGGCACTGAGGGTTGCCAGATCGATGGGATCCTTTGCCGCCAGGGGGTGACCGGGGGCGACGGCGATCACCAGTTCGTCGCGCCACACGACAAACTGTTCCAGGGGCGGTTGGTTATCCGGTGCCAGGGTAATGACGCCCAGGTCGCGCTGACCCTGCAGCACCTGAGAGTAGGCCTGCTCCGAATCCAGGAACGCGATGTCGAGGGTGACCTCGGGGTAGCGCTGGGTATAGGCCTTCAGCAGGGGTGGCAGGCGATGCAGGCCGATGTGGTGACTGATGCCCAGGCTCAGAATGCCGGCCACCTGGCCGCGCAGTTCGCGGATGCTGCGCACGGCATCTTCCACGTCCTGCAATATGCGCCGCGCGGCCGGCAACAGCGCGCGGCCCGCCTCGGTGAGCGAGGCTTTCCGGCCCGCGCGCCCGCTTACCCGGTCAAACAGGCGGCAGTCGAGCTGGGATTCCAGCGTGGCGATGCGCTTGCTGACGGCGGGCTGGGTCAGATGCAGCGCCTCGCCCGCCTGGGAGAACGACCCGCTTTCGGCGACGGCGAGAAAGGCGCGCAGGGCCTGAGTTTCCAGGGCCGGCGTGTCAGAGGTCAGATGTGGAATGCGGGACGCGTGACGCGAGGGGCGGGATAGAAGATCAGGGTTGTCCGGCATGGTGCTTCCTCGCCATACTAATGGGCTTGTTTGCATTGCATTCAAGCACGAGAGAATGCGCGTGAACGTACGCGTTATTGGGGCCTGCCCTTAAGCACAGTGCGATGGCCAAAAACGTTGTCCCCGCAATATGTCAAGAGAGAGCCATGCTGCAAAAACTTGAGCAATCGATGGAAAAAACCATCTTCAAAAGCCGTTGGTTACTGGCCCCTTTTTATCTGGGGCTGGTGCTGAGCGTTATCTTGCTGCTTATAAAGTTTGTTCAGGAATTGTGGCATATGGCCACGCATGTACTCAGCGCGTCTGAATCCGACGTCATAGTAGGCATTCTGGCGCTCGTTGATATGTCATTGGTTGGCAGCCTGCTGTTGATGATCATATTCAGCGGCTATGAAATTTTCATCTCGAAAATCGATACCGGCGGCAACAAAGATCGGCCCGACTGGATGGGAATGGTCGATTTCTCCGGACTTAAGCTCAAGGTTATCGGTGCCATCGTGGCGATTTCCGCGATTGATCTTTTGAAGTCGTTTATGGACATACCGAGTGAAATAAGCGATGCCGACGCGAACAGCCTGCAGTGGAAAGTTATTATTCACATGACCTTTGTTGTCTCCGGCGTTTTGTTTGCCGTGATGGATAAAGTGGCCGGCGACACCAAAAAACATTAGTGCGTGAGGCGGCCGGCTGTCTGCAAGGTCTGGTGCGCCTCTGTATTGATCCACTAATTTCCAGCTCAGCTATGCAACGCGCTTCTGGCTTTTGTGCCAGTGCCGGGCCATGGACGTATCTGTGCCAGGTGCCCCGTCTTCACGGCGGGGGACCACGCTGCTCAGACTGCGGACCGCTGCAGACCGCTGCAGACCGCTGCAGACCGCTGCAGACCGCTGCGCATCGTCTGGACTGATCGCCAAAAATAATTCCAATATGGAATCTTATAAATAAATAATATGAATTTGAGTTATCTGTCAAGCCCCCTTAGACTGGTGCCCTCAGTAGATCGACCAGTCGAGGTGGACCATGACGGGCAAGACCCTCTACGACAAATTGTGGGATGCGCATCTGGTGATGCAGCGCGAAGACGGCACTGCGCTCATCTATATCGACCGCCATCTCATCCACGAAGTGACCTCGCCGCAGGCCTTTGAAGGGCTGCGTCTGGCGGGTCGCAAGCCGTGGCGGGTGGATGCCAACCTGGCCACGCCGGATCACAACGTACCGTCGGTGGTAACCGAGCGCCGCGGTGGGATTGCGGGCATCGTCGACCCCATTTCGCGCATACAGGTGCAGCAGCTGACGGATAACTGCGACAGCTTCGGCATCACCGAATTCAAGATCAACGACCCGCGCCAGGGCATCGTCCATGTGGTGGGGCCCGAGAGTGGCGCGACACTGCCGGGCATGACCGTGGTGTGCGGTGACTCCCATACCGCCACCCATGGCGCATTGGGTGCGCTGGCCCACGGCATCGGCACCTCGGAGGTGGAGCATGTATTGGCTACCCAGTGCCTGATCCAGAAGAAATCGAAAAATATGCTGGTGAGCGTTGACGGCGAGTTGGGCCCGGGCGTGACGCCCAAGGACGTGATACTGGCCATTATCGGCAGAATCGGCACCGCAGGCGGCACCGGCCATGCGATTGAATTTGCGGGCAGTGTGTTTCGCGACATGTCCGTGGAAGGGCGCATGACGGTGTGCAATATGGCCATCGAGGCCGGCGCGCGGGTTGGCATGGTAGCGGTGGACGAGACGACCATTAATTATGTGCGCGGCCGGACCTATGCCCCCAAAGGCGCGCTGTGGGACCAGGCCGTCGCCTACTGGCGAACCCTGCACTCCGATCCCGGCGCGCATTTCGATCGGGTGGTGGAAATTGACGCCGCCGGGATCGTCCCCCAGGTGACTTGGGGGACCTCGCCGGATATGGTGGCGCCGGTGACCGGCAGCGTGCCGGACCCCGCCAGCTTCAGCGACCCGGTGAAGCGCCAGGCGGCGGAACGCGCCCTGCAGTATATGGGCCTCCAGCCCGGTCAGGCGATACGGGATATCCGGTTGGACCAGGTGTTTATCGGCTCCTGCACCAACTCGCGGATCGAAGATCTGCGCGCCGCCGCGGCGGTGGTCAAGGGGCGCAAGAAGGCCGCCAGCGTCAAGCGCGTGCTGGTGGTGCCGGGCTCCGGTCAGGTCAAGCAGCAGGCGGAGGCCGAGGGCCTGCACCGCATCTTTATCGAGGCCGATATGGAGTGGCGCGATCCCAGCTGCTCCATGTGCCTGGCGATGAACTCCGACAAACTGGGCAATGGCGAGCACTGCGCGTCGACCTCCAACCGCAACTTCGAAGGGCGCCAGGGCTATGGCGGACGCACCCACCTGGTGAGTCCGGCGATGGCGGCGGCAGCGGCGGTGGCGGGGCATTTTGTCGACGTGCGCGACGTCCACAACGGCTGAGGCAGAGGACTGATATGAAAGCATTTACCGTACTCGACGGCCTGGTCGCCCCCATGGACCGCGCCAATGTCGACACCGACATGATTATTCCCAAGCAGTTTCTGAAATCCATCAAGCGCTCGGGTTTCGGCCCGTTTCTGTTCGATGAGCTGCGCTACCTCGATGAAGGTGAGGCGGATCAGGATTGCAGCGGGCGGCCGCTCAATAGGGAGTTCCCGCTGAACCAGCCCCGCTACCAGGGCGCATCAATACTGCTGGTGCGGGAAAACTTCGGCTGTGGCTCATCCCGCGAGCACGCACCCTGGGCGCTGGAGGACTACGGTTTCCGCAGCATTATCGGGCCCAGCTTCGCGGATATTTTCTACAACAACTGCTTCAAGAACGGCATATTGCCCGTCCAGCTGGACGCCGCGACAGTCGAACGCCTGTTCCAGGCCCTGTACGCCCAACCGGGCTACCGCCTGGTGGTGGATTTGGAACGGCAGGTAGTGGTGACCCCCGAGGGCGAGGAGATCGCTTTCGAGGTCGACAGCTTTCGCCGGCACTGCCTGTTGAAGGGCCTGGACGACATCGGCCTGACCCTTGAGGATGCAGACGCGATCCGCAGTTTCGAGCAGCGCTGGCGGCAACAAGCCCCCTGGCTGTTCGGCGCCCTCGACGGGGCGCGGTGACACGGCCCGTCGCCGCTGGCAGGCGCTAACAGCACAGCCCCGGATCGACGGGGTGTTCTTCTTTCTATTTATATAAACCCTTTATGAACCAGAAACGGGGACCAGCATGAGCAAGAAAGTACTGATGATCGGCGGTGACGGCATCGGTCCCGAGGTGATAGCCCAGGCCCGTGCGGTAGTGGCGCTGATCAGCGAGCAGCACAACCTGGGCATCGAATTTGACGAGGCCCTGCTGGGCGGCGCGGCGCTGGACGCCACGGGCGTACCCATGCCGCCTGACACCCTGGCCAAGGCGCGGGAGTCCGACGCGATCCTGTTCGGTGCCATCGGTGGCCCGCAGTGGGACAAAGTGGACCGCAGCCTGCGTCCGGAGAAGGGGCTGCTGCAGTTCCGCTCGGCGCTGGAGCTGTTCGCCAACCTACGCCCCGCAATTCTTTACCCGCAGCTTGCCGAGGCCTCCAGCCTCAAGCCCGAAGTGGTTGCCGGGCTGGATATCCTGATCGTGCGCGAACTCACCGGCGGCATTTACTTCGGTGAGCCGCGGGGGTTCCGCACGCTGGAGAACGGTGACCGCGAAGGCTTCAACACCGACAAATACTCTGAGACCGAAGTGCGGCGCATCGGTCGCCTGGCGTTCGAGCTGGCCATGCAGCGCGATCGGCGGGTGTGTTCGGTGGACAAGTCCAACGTACTGGAATCGACCATTCTGTGGCGCGAGGTCATGGAGGAGGTGGGCAAGGAATTTCCCGAGGTCGCCCTGAGCCATATGTACGTGGACAACGCGGCGATGCAGCTGGTGCGCGCGCCCAAGCAGTTCGACGTGCTGGTGACCGGCAACCTGTTCGGCGACATCCTGTCCGACGAGGCCGCCATGCTCACCGGCTCCATCGGCATGCTGCCCTCGGCGGCGCTGGATGCCAACAGCCGCGGCATGTACGAGCCCTGTCACGGCTCGGCGCCGGATATCGCCGGCCAGGACAAGGCCAATCCGCTGGCGACCATTTTGTCGGCGGCGATGATGCTGCGTTATTCGCTGGGGGCCGCAGACGCCGCGGATCGCATCGAAGCCGCCGTCGGCACAGTACTGGACCAGGGTTTCAGAACCGGCGATATCCATACCCCGGGTACCCGTCTGGTGGGTACTAAAGCCATGGGTGCTGCCGTGTTGCAGGCCCTGTCCAGCTAGCCGGGGCGGGCTATGACGCGTTAAACTGGGCCCCAAATCCCCTTGATTGTGGCGTTAGACGCCAGAGAGAGCTATGCAACGAGTTGGTTTTGTAGGTTGGCGCGGGATGGTCGGTTCCGTGCTGATGGAGCGGATGCTGGTCGAGCAGGATTTCGAGCTCATTGAGCCGGTGTTTTTCACCACGTCCAATGTCGGCGGCCAGGGCCCGGCGATAGGCAAGGCCATTCCGGCCTTGCTGGACGCCAGCGATATCGCCGAACTCAAGACGCTGGATATCATCATCTCCTGCCAGGGCGGCGATTACACCAAGCAGGTATTCCCGGCGCTGCGCGCGGCGGGCTGGCAGGGCTACTGGATAGACGCGGCCTCCAGCCTGCGTATGAACGACGACTCTCTGATCATTCTGGATCCTGTCAACCTGGACGTGATCAAGGATGGCCTCAGTCGTGGCGTCAAGAATTTCATCGGCGGCAACTGCACGGTAAGCCTGATGCTGATGGCCATGGGCGGATTGCTGCGCGCCGGCATGGTGGAGTGGATGTCCGCGATGACTTATCAGGCGGCCAGCGGCGCGGGCGCCCAGAACATGCGCGAGCTGATCAGCCAGATGGGCACTATCCATGCGGCAGTGGCTGCGGATCTCGCCAATCCGGCCTCGGCGATTCTCGATATCGACCGCAAAGTGGCCGCGACGCTGCGCAGCGACGCGCTGCCCCAGGAACATTTCGGCACTGCTCTGGCCGGCAGCCTGTTGCCCTGGATTGACACTCAACTGGCCAACGGCCAGAGCCGCGAGGAGTGGAAGGCCCAGGCGGAGACCAACAAACTGTTGGGCCGTGAAGCCGATCCGATTCCTGTGGACGGCATCTGTGTGCGCGTCGGCGCCATGCGCTGCCACAGCCAGGCACTCACCGTAAAACTCAAACGCGATATTCCGCTGGATGAAATCCACGGCATTCTGGGCGAGGCCAACGACTGGGTCAGCGTAGTGCCCAATGAACGCGAAGCCAGCCTGGCGCGACTGACCCCGGCAGCGGTGACCGGCACCCTGGATGTGCCGGTAGGGCGCCTGCGCAAAATGAATATGGGGCCTGAGTACCTGGCTGCTTTTACCTGCGGCGATCAGTTGCTGTGGGGCGCTGCCGAACCCCTGCGGCGCATGCTGCGGATACTGCTGGACGCCTGACCTGCCAGGGGGCCGCCCGGTCCGGGCGGCTCGGTTGAGTCTCCACGCCAGGCCATCGGCCTGGCTGCATGTCACTGCCGGACGGGCAACCCGCTCCGGCAGTGCGCCTTGAAAGGTGCTTCAGTTAACACTGTGGCGGCCTGAAATCTTGCCAAAAACCCACATCGAGTCAATACTTACGGCATTTAGCGAAGACGCTTTCTAAGTTGTTGGGGCCGGTGCGCCAGCGGTCGTTTGGCCAGCGCCGGGCTTCGCTGATCAGTTTTGTATAAGGATAAGGTTCGCGTTATGGTTCGGAAGAAGCTCGCCAGTGCGGTGATGGCTCTCAGCGCGTTGCAGGCCGGTCTTGTGGCTGCCATGGGACTGGGGGAATTGTCGCAGAATTCCGCTCTTAACCAGCCCTTCAAAGCCGAGATCCGCTTGCTCAAGGTGGAGGATCTGGACCCCAGCCAGATCATCGTGCGCCTCGCGCCCACTTATGAT
>JAVEVZ010000319.1:0-3360 GCA_034004805.1 Spongiibacteraceae bacterium
CAACTGGCGGAGGAGCAGCTGCTGTGTCTGGACGATATGGCGGCACTGGACGGCGCGGCGGACACCAATCCCGGTCTGCCGGTGGGCGATGACCAACTGATCTACATGATCTACACCTCGGGCTCCACGGGCCGGCCCAAGGGTTCGCTGCTGTACCACCGCGGGTTTAAGAATCTGGTCAGCTGGTACGTGGAGGAGTTCGGTTTCGACGCCGACACCCGCGTCCTGCACATGACCTCGCCGGCCTTTGACCTCACCCAGAAAAACCTGTTTGCGCCACTGGTCAGCGGCGGGCGGCTGTGCCTGCTGAACTCGCGGGTCTATGACGCGGGCATCATCGTCGACCATATCGAGCAGCACCGGATCACCGCGCTCAACTGCACCCCCAGCGCTTTTGGCCGGCTGTTGAGCTTTGGCGACGAGGCGCTCTACCGGCGCCTGCAGAGCCTGCGCTACGTGTTTCTGGGCGGCGAGCCCATCGTGGTCGCGCGGCTCAAGGCGTGGCTGGACAACCCCCTGTGCCAGGCCCAGGTGATCAACACCTACGGGCCCACCGAATGCACCGATGTGGTGGCGTATTACCGCATCGAGCAGCCCGCCGACTTTATCGATCGCAATGTTCCCATCGGCCGCGCGCTGCCGGGCTTCCGGCTGGAGGTGCTGGACGCGCAGTTGCAACCGCTGCCCGCGGCACAACCGGGCCAGGACGGCCCCCGGGAGGATCGGGGTGGACCGGAAGGGCAGCTGGCGATCGCCGGCATCGGCGTCGGCGCGGGCTACCACGGCAAGCCCGAGCTGACCGCGGCGAGCTTCGTGGCGGACCCCCGCAGCGCTGAGCCGGGGGCGCGCATCTACCTGACCGGGGACCGCGCGCGGGTGCTGGCGGACGGCAATATCGACTACCTGGGGCGCATCGACAACCAGGTCAAGGTGCGCGGGTTTCGCATCGAGCTGGGCGAGATCGAGCGCGTCCTCGAACAGCAGCCTGCCATCCGCGAAGCGGCGGTGACAGTGTTTCCCGACCGCGTCGGCGACAACCGCCTGGCGGCCTATCTGGTGTGGGATCCGGAACAGGCGCGGCCCAGCATCAGCGATGTGCGCGGCGCGCTGCAGCAGAGTCTGCCGGACTTTATGCTGCCCACTGCCTGGGTGACCCTCGAGCGCCTGCCGCTGACCCCCAACGGCAAGCTGGACCGCCGCGCGCTGCCGGAACCCCAGGCGCGCCGGCCGGTGCTGGATGTGGATTACGTGGCGCCGGCCAGTCCGGTGGAGCAATACCTGGTGGCCCTGTGGCTGGAGTATCTGGGCCTGGACCGGATCGGCATCGACGACCGCTTTTTCGAGCTGGGGGGCAGCTCCCTCAACGCGGTGGACTTTATCGCCCGCCTGAGCCGGGAGCTGGACGAGCGCATTCCCATCGCCACGTTTTTCGGCGCGCCCACCATCCGCAGTTTCAGCGCCGTGCTGTGGGCCGAACACCGCGCCGCCATGCTGCAGAAGTTTCCCGGCGAGGCGCCGGCCCTGGCCGCCGCCGGCGCCACTGTCGCTGCGGGACGGGCGGCAGTGGCCAGCGACGAGCCCATCGCCATCATCGGCCTGGCGGGGCGCTTTCCCGGCGCGGCAGATGCCGATGCCCTGTGGCAGAATCTGCTGGACGGGGTCGAGGCGGTACAACGGGCCAGCGACGAAGACCTGCGGGCCGCCGGCGTGGCCGAGGAGGATATCGCCGACCCGGACTATGTGCGCCACTTCTTCTCCATGGACGACGTGGCGTATTTCGACGCGGCGTTCTTCGGCTACCAGCCCCGCGAAGTCGAGTCCATGGACCCGCAGCACCGCCTGTTTCTGGAGCTGGCGTGGACCGCGCTGGACAACGCCGGCTACGCCGACACCGAGAGCTACCCCGGGCGCATAGGCGTGTTCGGCGGCATTGCCCGGGATGCCTATCTCCACCACTACGTAGCGCGCCACCCGCGCTACCGCGACGCCCTGGGCGAGTTTGCCGTCAATATGGGCAACGACAAGAATTTCCCCTGCACCCGGGTGGCCTACAAACTCAATCTGCGCGGCCCGGCGGTCAACGTGCAGACCGCCTGTTCGACCTCCGGCGTCGCCCTGCACCTGGCCTGCCAGAGCCTGCGCCTGGGCGAGTCCGATATGGCGCTGGTGGGCGGCTGCCGGGTGCTGGTGCCGACCCGCAGCGGCTACCGCTATGTGGAGGGCAGCGCGCTGTCCCGCGACGGCCGCCTGCATGTGTTCGACCGCCGCGGCACCGGCATGGTGCGCGGCAGCGGCGGCGCCATGCTGGTGGTCAAGCGCCTGGCCGACGCGCTGCGCGACGGCGATTGCATACGCGCGCTGGTAAAGGCCACCGCCATCAACAACGACGGCAGCGCCAAGGTCGGCTTTACCGCCCCCAGCGTCGAGGGCCAGTCCGCGGTGATCAGCGAGGCCCTGCAGCGCGCCGATGTGAGTCCGGACAGCATCGGCTACGTCGAGGCCCACGGCACCGCCACCGCGCTGGGCGACCCCATCGAAGTGCGGGGCCTGACCCGCGCCTACCGGCAGTGGACCGAGGCCAGGCAGTTTGCCGCGCTGGGGTCGATCAAAAGCAATATCGGCCACCTCGACGCGGGGGCGGCGGCCGCCGGCATCGTCAAGGTGGTGTTCGCCATGGAAAACGGCGAGCTGCCCGCCAGCCTCAACTACAGCGAGCCCAACCCGGACATCGAGTTCGCGCGCACCCCGCTGCGGGTACAGGCCGAGCGCGCGCCGTGGCGGCCGGCACCGGGCCAGCCGCTGCGGGCCGGGGTCAGTTCCTTCGGGCTGGGCGGCACCAATTTTCACGGCGTGCTGGAACAGGCGCCCCCGCTGGACGACAGGCCCGACAGCGCGCCGGGGGAAGGCCGCCCCTGGCAGCTGCTGACGTTGTCCGCCAAGACCGAAGGCGCGCTGACGGCCAATATTGCGGGCCTGCACCGCTACCGGGCGCAGTACCCCGGGCGCGCAGTGGCGGACCTCGCCTACAGCCTGAACCGGTTTCGTCCGGGGTTTTCCCGGCGCGCGTTTTTGCTGTGCGCCAGCGACGCATCACCGGGGCCGGACGCCGTGGCGCTGCTGCGGCAGAGCGCGGTCGGCGAGCAGCCGGCACTGGTGTTCGCGTTCCCGGCCCGCCGCGGTCCGCTGCGCAATGCGGCGCCGGATCTGTTTCGCAGCGAGCGGGTATTCCGCGAGGCCATGCAGGCCTGTGGCGATGGTGCCGCGACCTGGCTCGACCGCGACCTGTGCGCCAGCCTGTATCCGCTGGCGGATGCCGATGCCTTGGCCGACCCGCTGTTCGCGGATGTCGCACAGTTTTCC
>JAVEVZ010000320.1:0-3360 GCA_034004805.1 Spongiibacteraceae bacterium
GACGAACTGACCGGGCTGCCGAACCGCAGCCACTTTGTCCAACGGGTCACGGATGTGGCCGAGAACGCCGCTGCGGGGGAGCAATGGGCGGTGTGTCTGTTGGACCTGGACGGTTTCAAGGAAATTAACGATACCCTGGGTCACGAGATGGGTGACCATCTCCTGAAGGGTTTGGCGGCGCGGCTCGGCGAGGTGGTGGGCTCGCAGGGGGGGCTGCTGGCGCGGGTCGGCGGCGACGAGTTCGCACTGCTGTACCGGTCTGCGGGTGAGCGCGCCGTGTGCGAGCTGGTGGAAGCAGTCACGGCATCCATCCAGATCCCGTTTGCGGTACACGATCTGGAGCTGCGCATCGGCGGCAGCGTCAGTATCGCGCTGTTTCCCCGCGACGGGGCGACGACATCGGCGCTGATGCGCTGTGCGGATATCGCCATGTACAAGGCCAAGACGGCAGGCGTCGATTACCAGCTCTATGCCTCGGAGCAGGACGTCTACAGCATCCGCCGCCTGTCGCTGATGATGGATATCCGCCAGGCTATCGAGGGCGACCAGCTGCTGCTGCACTATCAACCGGTGATTGATTTCCCCGGCCAGCGCCTGGTCAGTTTCGAGGCCCTGCTGCGCTGGCAGCATCCCCAGCACGGCCTGTTGCCTCCCGGCGAATTTATCCCGCTGATCGAACTCACCGATATGATTGAGTCCATGACCTGGTGGGTGCTGGAGGCCGCGATTCGCCAGCTGCAGGCGTGGCAGGCGCGGGGCTGGGATTACCGCGTGGCGGTCAATATTTCCGCGCGCAATGTGGCCGACGACCGCTTCGCAGCGCGGGTCGCCGAGCTGCTGGCCCGCTATGGTGTGCCGGCGCGCCAGCTGGAACTGGAGATCACGGAAAGTGCGCTGATGGCGGACCCGGACAAAGCGCGGCATGTACTGCAACAGCTGGACAGCATGGGCGTCTGGCTGTCGATAGACGACTACGGCACCGGCTATTCGTCCCTGGCGTATCTGAAAAGCCTGCCCATCGACACCCTCAAGATCGACCGCAGCTTTATCTCGAATATGCTGCAAACCGAGCAGGATCGGATCATCGTCAACTCCACGATACAGCTGGCCCACAACCTCGGCATGTCGGTGACCGCGGAGGGCATCGAATATGCGGAGCTGATTGACGCGCTGGCTGACCTCGGCTGCGACAAGGGGCAGGGCTACTATATCTGCCGGCCGGTCTCCCCGTCGGAACTGCCGGCCTGGGTGGAACTGCATCGGCGCCACCGGTATGCTGACACGGAGCAGTTCTAGCCGGAGTACAGCATGTCGGTTCGCGATGTCATTGAACAGAAACTCAGCAGCGCATTTCGCCCCGAATACCTCGAAATCGCCAATGAAAGCCACAAGCACAGCGTGCCGCCGAATTCGGAAACCCATTTCAAAGTCGTGCTGGTGAGCGAGAGCTTTGCCGGTCAGCGCAAGGTCGCACGGCACCAGCAGGTATACGCGACCCTGGCGGAGGAGCTGGCCGGCGGCGTACACGCGCTGGCACTGCATCTCTATACCGGCGAAGAGTGGGCCGCGCGCCAGCAGCCCGCGCCCCGGTCGCCCGACTGCATGGGCGGCAGCAAGCGGGATCATGCCACCTGAGGCGCGCCTGAATGGATTGGTTAGGGCTCGTCCATGCTCGCTGGGTCGTCAGTTTGGCGGGTGATCGGCTTGCCCTTGGCGGCCGGTAGGAAGCGAGCGGCGATTGGCACATGGCGCTCTGCGCGCTAGCATGCGCGCTCACTTGAAGCAGAGGCACCGGTATTCCTATGAGTTTGCGCGAGCAGCGAGTCATCGTCGTCACGGGTGCCAGCCGCGGCGCGGGCAAGGGCATAGCGCTGGCCCTGGCCCAGCCCGGCACCACAATCTATGTTACCGGGCGCAGTGCCCGTGAAGGTGATGCGCCATTGCCCGGCACGGTGTACGCCACCGCCGAGGCCATTACCAAGCGCGGCGCCAAAGGGGTGCCGGTGATCTGTGATCACGGGGACGATGCGCAGGTCAAAGCCCTGTTCGAGCAGGTGCGTGAGGCTCACGGCCGCTTGGATATTCTGGTCAACAACGCCCTGTTTGTGCCCGAGGGCATGACCGATCCGGGCCCGTTCTGGGAGAAGCCGCTGGGACTGCAGGCCATTCTGGATGTGGGCCTGCGCTCCAGCTATGTCGCCAGCTATTACGCCGCGCCGCTGCTGGTGGCCAACGGCGAAGGGCTGGTGGTCAACACCTCGTCCTTCGGCGGGCGCTGCTATATGCACGGCCCGGCCTACGGCGCGGGCAAGGCCGGTGTGGACAAGATGGCCCACGACATGGCGGTGGATTTCCGCCCCCACAATGTCTGTGCGGTGTCGATCTGGATGGGCCTGCTGCTGACCGAACGCACCCAGGCCGTATTCGCCGCCGAGCCGGAAAAGTACGGCGCCATGGCCGATGCAGCGGAAACGCCGGAATTCACCGGTCGTGTGATCGATGCACTGGCCCGCGATCCCGACTGCATGCAGCGCAGCGGCCAGGTCTGGGTGGGCGCGGAACTGGGCGCGGAGTACGGCGTGCTGGATATCAACGGCAAGGCGCCGCCGTCGCACCGGGCGTTTCTGGGTGATACCCCGACCTTCAGCGACGCGGTAGTCGAGTAGCCTGCGCGTCTGACGCCAGACGCCACCATCCGATCGAGGCAAACCGTTATGTCCCACACCCACAGCCAGCCCGTTGTCAGCCATCGCGCGGCGCTCGCCCTGGTTCAGGCAGCCCTGGCCAAGGCCGAGGCACTGGGCCTTGCGGTGGCCATCGCGGTGGTGGACCGCAATGGGCTGTTGCGGGGCGCGCTGACCATGGATGCAGCCCCGCTGATTGCAGAGCAGATGTGCCGGGCCAAGGCCAATGCGGCCCTGCTGGGCCTCGCCAGTGAGCAGCTTGCGAACATGCTCAAGGATCAGCTGCCGCAGCTGGTGAGCTTTGCGTCCTGGCCGGGAGTGTCCATCATGGGCGGCGGCTTGCCGGTGATCATTGACGGCCAGGTAGTGGGTGCCATAGGCGTGGGTGGTGCCAGTACCGAGCAGGATATCGCCATCGCCGAGGCGGCGCTCGCCAGCCTGTCGCAATAGCTTGCCCGGCTGGTATCCCCTGCGGTTTGACAAACTGGGCCTGGCTTTGGAATATCGACGGCCTCGTCGACCACCCCTGCCGCCCGGCATTAAACGGACCCGCCTGCAAGCCCGGTACCCGTCGCCGGTTCGTGCAGCCTCGTCAAACTGACAAACTGTTGCCGGAAGTCGGTATCATGCCGGGGCCGACACCGGCCCCCGACTATTTGCCGGCTTTCAACAGGCT
>JAVEVZ010000031.1:0-15742 GCA_034004805.1 Spongiibacteraceae bacterium
GCGCCCGGGCGGCCTTGAGTTAATCCCCCTACTTGTCTAGCGTCACATCGACGCGCCGGATGACCCCGTTGAACCAGCCGCCGTCGCGGTATTCCGTGGTCACCGGGGTGTCGGCGTCAAACCCGATATCCAGGGTGTCGGTCATCTCGGGGTATTTGGAGATTGAGCGTGCAATACGGCCGCGGCCGACCTCCTTGTCGTCGATGCTGATGCGCATCTCACCGCCGGGGTTGATCCCGGGATCGGCAATAAACTGGTATTTCAGCACGGATTTTCCCGCCGGAAGCGGCTTGCCGGCCGCGACCCGCGACTGGTCACCGGGGAGCTGTGATGCGGCCATCAGCGCGACCGGCGTGCCGTTTTTCACGAAGAAACTCCAGCCGCCAAACTTGCTGCCCACCGCCATCACGACCCCCGAGGCCTTTTTGGGCGCCTCGAGCTCGGCGACGACCGTGAAAGAGCGGTTCAGGATGGGGGCTGCGAGTGGCGTGGGTACGCTCACGCCGGCGCCCCAGTAGGTATAGCTGCTGGCCTTGCGCCGCTGGTTCGCCGCCGCCTCAAAACGCGCCATCGTCAGGCGGTTGTCCAGGGGCAACACCTGGTTGCGACGCGCCTCGCTCATAAACAGCGACTTGAGCTGTGCGAGCTTTTCCGGCTGCGCGGCCGCCAGGTCCCGTGCCTGGGAAAAATCCTCGCGCAGGTTGTACAGCTCCCAGGCGTAGTCGCTGGGCAGCACGCTGGTCCGGGCTTCATCCCAGGGCGCGGCGGGTGGTGTAGTGCTGGCCAGCCAGCCGTCATGGTAGATGGCGCGGTTGCCCATCATTTCGAAATACTGCGTGGTGTGCCGCTCCGCCGCGTCCGGTGCTGCAAAGCTGTACATCAGGCTGACACCGTCGATCGGCTGCTGCGCGACGCCGTTGACGATGCCGGGCGCCTCAATGCCGGCGGCCTCAAGGATCGTCGGTGCGATATCGATAACATGGCTGAACTGCGACCGGTTGCCCGACGCCTTGATGCGTTCCGGCCACGACACCACCATGCCGTTGCGCGTGCCCCCCAGGTGCGATGCGAACTGCTTGGCCAGCCGGAACGGCGCATTGGTCGCCCAGGTCCAGCCAAAGCCGTAGTTGGGTACGGCATCCGGGCCACCCAGCTTGTCCAGATTGGCGAGCAGAATCTGCTCGTTCTCCACTGTACCGTTGGCAAACGCCGACATCGGGTTGAGGCGGCCATGCATGCCGGCCTCCGCCGCCGCGCCATTGTCGCCCTCGATAAAAATCACCAGCGTATTGTCGCGCAGTCCCATGCGTTCAATCTCGTCGATCAACCTGCCGACCTGCGCGTCCTGGTAGGCCAGCATGGCGGCATAGACCTCCATCATGCGCGCGTTGATGCGCTGCTGTTCAGGAGTCAGGTCCTCCCAGGCCGGAATCTGCGGCGGCCGCGGCGTGTTGACGGCATCCGCGGGAATGATGCCCTGGGCCTTCTGGCGGGCAACCGTCTCCGCGCGCACCACGTCGTAACCGGCGTCAAAGCGCCCCTTGAACTTCGCAATCCAGTCCGCCGGCGCCTGCAGCGGCGCATGGGCTGTGCCGGTGGCGTAGTAGATAAAGAACGGTTTGTCGGGCGTCGCCGCCTTCTGCTGATGCAGCCAGTTGATGGCGTCGTCGGCCAGCGCCTTGTCGAGCACACCCTCCTTCAGCGTGGGCAGTGGCGTAATGCCCCGGTACAGGGCGGGGGTGAACTGGTTGGTTTCGGCGGCCATAAAACCGTAAAAATACTCGAAGCCCAGCCCCGTGGGCCACAGATCAAAGGGCCCGGCGGCAGATACGTGGGTTTCCGGCGCGTTGTGGTGCTTGCCGAACATGGCGGTGTTGTAGCCGTGCTGGCGCAGCACTTCGGCGATGGTTGCGGCACTTTTCGGCAGCAGGTTTTCGTAGCCCGGAAAGCCCGTCGACAGATTGGCCACAATGCCATTGCCCACCGCGTGATGATTGCGGCCCGTCAGCAGCGAAGCCCGCGTCGGCGAGCACATGGCGGTGGTGTGAAAGTGGTTGTAGCTGAGCCCCTGCGCCGCCAGCTGATCGAGGTGCGGCGTGGGTATCGGCCCACCGAAGGTGCTGGCCGCGCCGAATCCGACGTCGTCGGTCATGATAACCACGACGTTGGGCGCGCCCGCCGGGGGCGTAACGGGGGCGTGGAAAGCCGGGGTGGAGTCGGCGTAGGTTGTGCCGATAGTGCCCGCGAAGGGCTCGGCCGGGCGCGGCAGTACGCTCTGTGCCAGTGTCGGTAGCGCGGTGACGCCAAGCAGGAGCAGTGCCGCCCCGCCCCGCCATATATTGCGCCAGAAACAGTGAGACAAGGACACCGGGCTGCGAGGGTTCATAGGCACTTTTCCTGCTTGGGATCAGTTGGATACTGTAACAAATTTCCCGCTGTTGAAGTCCTCAATGGCCTGGGCGATCTCCTGCCCGGTATTCATTACGAAGGGACCGTGGCCAACGATGGGCTCCGCAATGGGCTCGCCGCTGAGCAGCAGTGCGGTCGCGTCGCTCCGGGCCTCGATTACGACATTGCTGCCGCTCGACTCCAGCCTCACGAGCTGCGCGTCGCTGGCCAGCGCGCGGCCATTGACCTGCACCACGCCATACAGGATTGCCAGCGCAGCCGGCCAGCCCTGGGGCAGTCGCAGCGTCCTGCTTGCGCCCGCTTTGAAGCGCATATCCCAGACATTCATGGGCGTGCGGGTCCGGGCCGGGCCGCGGTGGCCGTTGAGTTCACCGGCGATGATCCGTGCACTGCCCGCGCCCTCGGGCATGGCAACCACGGGAATATGGGTATCGAGAATCGCCTGATAGCCCGGCGCAGTCATCTTGTCTTTGGCGGGGAGGTTTACCCAGAGCTGGACCAGCTCCAGCGTACCCCCCGTCCGACTGAACGCAGGGGAGTGAAACTCGTCGTGTAGGATGCCGGCGCCTGCGGTCATCCACTGCACATCACCCGGGCCGATGGTGCCGCCCCGGCCGGTGGAGTCGCGGTGCGCCACCTCGCCCTGATAGACGATGGTCACCGTTTCAAAGCCGCGGTGGGGATGCTGGCCAACCCCGCGCGGGGTATTCGTTGCCACGAATTCCTTGGGCCCGGCGTAATCGAGCAGCAGGAAGGGGCTGAGTTCCCGGCCGTGGTCGCGGTAGGTGAACAGGGATCGCACAGGGAAGCCGTCGCCAACCCAGTGGGGGCGCGGCGCACTGTGGATTCCGGCGATTTTTTTCATGCTGACCTCCGGCGGATCGGGCAGACTGCGCCCTGACACGGAGCATAAAGCGGGCGCAGTTGCGGTAAAAGTCCTGCGGACAGCGTGGACGACCTGTTCGCAGGACCAGTGTCTGCAGGGCCGCCGATCTTATTGTGTGATGCCCCGGCGTAACGGGCGCCGGGGGGCATGCGACCAGTAAAGCGGTCGGGCGGCCGGTCAGCGCAGGGCGTTGTTGATCCCTTCCAGCGCCGCGCTGCCCGGACACAGTTCACGCTCACCCAGTGAGCGCAGTGGCCGGCTGCTGGTGTTCATGGTCTCGTGGAGATCCTGGCTGTCCGGATCCATATAGATCAGGCCTGTCAGGATGCGGTCCTGGGCCTTGTACTCCTGGATCAGATTGATCGCGGAGAGCCGGTCGTGGATATCCAGACGCGGGTCCATCTTCTGCAGGTGCACCACCGAGCCGTCGTGCAGTGTGACCTCCTGGGAGGAGCCCGGGTCGTAATGCGTGGTGATCTCGTCGCGCATCGGCACGAAATCCATGGTGCCGGTTGCCTCCAGGTGCTCACGCACAAACTCGTAGCTCTTGGTCGAGCCCGGGTTGTTGTTGAAGGTGACGCAAGGTGAGATCACGTCAATAAACGCAAAGCCGCGATGGGCGATGGCCGCCTTGATCAGGGGCACCAGCTGCTCCTTGTCGCCGGAAAAACTCCGCGCGGCAAAGGAGACGCCCAGCTGCAGGGCCACGGACACCAGATCAATGGCTTCGAAGGGGTTGGGATCGCCCTTCTTGCTCTTGGAGCCGACATCGGCGGTGGCCGAATCCTGGCCCTTGGTCAACCCGTAGCAGCCGTTGTTTTCCACCAGGTACAGCATGTTCAGGTTGCGTCGCACCGCGTGGGTGAACTGGCCCATGCCGATGGAGGCGGTGTCGCCGTCCCCCGATACGCCGATATAGATCAGGTCGCGGTTGGCCATATTGGCCCCGGTCGCCACCGACGGCATGCGTCCGTGCACCGAATTGAAGCCGTGGGAGTTGCCGAGAAAATACGTCGGCGTTTTCGATGAGCAGCCGATACCCGACAGCTTGGCCACGGTGTGGGGCTCGATCGACATCTCGAAACAGGCACGCACGATCGCGGCGGAAATCGAGTCGTGGCCACAGCCTGCGCACAACGTGGACAGCGCACCTTCGTAGTTCCTTTCGGTGTAGCCCAGGCTGTTTACAGGCAGCTCCGGGTGACGAAAGTTGGGTCGCAAATAGGTCATGACATCTCGCTCCGGTTACTCGCCAGCTTTGCGCCGCAGTGGGGTGACATTGGCTGCTTCGAGCCGCTCGCTGATCGCGTTGACGATAAAGCGCGCGGTGATGGGCATACCGTCATAGTTGAGCACTTTCACCAGCTTGGCCGGGTTGATCTCTAGCTCGTTGATCAGCAGCGAGCGCATCTGCGCGTCGCGGTTCTGCTCGATGACAAACACGGTGTCGTGCTGGGCAATAAAGTCTGCAACCTGCGCGTTGAAGGGAAACGCGCGTATCCGCAGGCCATCCAGCGCCTGGCCCTGCGCAGCGAGGATATCCATCGCTTCTTCGGTGGCATCCTTGCTGGTGCCGAAATAGATCGCGCCGATCGTGCTGCCATCGGCGCTGGGGACCAGCTCAGGCGCGGGCACCAGGCTCTTGGCGGTCTCCCATTTGCGCAGCAAGCGCTCCATATTGCGGACATAGGCCTCGCCCTGCTCGGTGTAGACCGCGTATTCATCCCGCGAGGTGCCGCGGGTAAAGAACGCGCCCTTGGTGGGATGCGTACCGGGATAGGTGCGGTAGGGAATCGCGTCGCCGTCCACATCCAGGTAGCGGCCAAAACGTTCGCTCATCGCCTCGAGCTGTTCCCGGTTGTAGACCTTGCCGCGGTCATAGCTGCGGCTGTCATCCCAGGTCAGCGGTTCCGACATGTTGTCGTTCATGCCCAGGTCGAGGTCCGTGAGCATGATGATCGGCGTCTGCAGGCGCTCCGCGAGGTCGAAGGCATCGACGGTCATGTCGAAGCACTCCTTGGGCGTGGAAGGATATACGCAGACCTGTTTGGTATCGCCGTGGGAGGCGTAGGCACAGGCCATCACATCCGACTGCTGGGTGCGGGTCGGCATGCCGGTGGACGGGCCGGTGCGCTGCACATTGATCAACACGGCGGGAATCTCGGCGAAATACGCCAGGCCGAGGAATTCACTCATCAGCGACACGCCGGGGCCGCTGGTGGCGGTAAACGAACGCGCGCCGTTCCACGCCGCGCCAATGACCATGCCGATGGCCGCCAGTTCATCTTCCGCCTGCACGATGGCGAAGTTCTGGCGCCCGGTGCCGGGATCGATGCGCATGCGCCTGGCGTAGCGCTCGTAGGCATCGACCACCGATGTGGATGGCGTGATGGGATACCAGGCCGCGATCGTCGCGCCGCCATAAATGGCCCCGAGGCCGCAGGCGTCGTTGCCCTCCATCAGTATCTTGTCGCCCACCATATCGCGGCGCTCGACGCGGATGCTGAACGGGCAGGTATAGTGCTCTTTGGCGTACAGATAGCCCAGTTCCAGCGCGTGCACGTTGGGCGCGACCAGTTTTTCCTTGCCGCGAAACTGGTCGCGGATCAGGCCGGTGAGCACGTCGAATTCAATGCCCAGCAGGGCCGCCATCGCGCCGACGTAGATCACGTTCTTGAACAGCTGACGCTGGCGCGGATCCTTGTATTCGCGCAGGCAGATCTCGGTCAGTGGCAGGCCGATAAACGTGATGTCGTTGCGCAGCAGGCGCAAATCCAGCGGCTTGGTGCTGTCGTAGACAAAGTAGCCGCCCGGCTCCACTTCCTGGATGTCCCGCGCCATGCTCTGCGGGTTGACGCACACCATAATGTCGATGCCGCCACGACGCCCGACGTAACCCTTGTCGCTGACCCGCACTTCGTACCAGGTCGGCAGGCCCTGGATATTGGACGGAAAGATATTCTTGGGCGCCACCGGCAGGCCCATACGGAACAGGGCCTTGGCAAACAGGTTGTTGGCGCTGGCCGAACCGGTGCCGTTGACGTTCGCGAACTTGATGACGAAATCGTTGAGAGACTGAATCGGCTTCATGCGATCTGGCCCGCCTTGGTCACGTGGTACAGGAACTTCTGCATATCCCAGGCCGCAGTCGGGCAACGCTCGGCGCACAAACCGCAGTGCAGGCACACATTTTCATCTTTGACCATTACCCGCTTGGTCGGCAGCACATCCGAGACGTACAGGTCCTGGGTCAGGTTGTTCGCGGGTATCGTCAGGCTGGCGCGCAGCGCCGCCTCGTCTTCCAGGTTTTCGGTGAAGGTAATGCAGTCGGTGGGACAGATATCCACACAGGCATCGCACTCGATACAGCGCACTTCGCTGAACACAGTCTGGACATCGCAATTCAGGCAGCGCTCGGCCTCCTTGAAGCCAAGCTCCGTGTCGAAGCCGAGCTCAACCTCGAGCTTGCGGTCTTTAATGGACAGCGCGACCTCCGCGTGCGGCACCGCATAGCGGGGATCGTCCACGACATTGCTGGCGTAACTCCACTCGTGAATGCCCATTTTCTGGCTGATCAGGGTGACCCCGGGCGCCGGGCGCTCGGCGACATTTTCACCCTGGCAGAACTTGTGTATCGATATCGCCGCCTGGTGCCCGTGGGCCACCGCGGTGATGACGTTCTCGGGCCCGAACGCCGCGTCGCCGCCAAAAAACACCTTGGGGTTGGTGGACTGGAACGTGGTCCGGTCGATCGTGGGCATGTCCCACTTGCCGAATTCCAGCCCGAGATCGCGCTCAATCCACGGGAAGGCGTTGTCCTGGCCGATGGCGATGCAGACATCGTCGCAGGGTATGAACACCAGGTCTTCGCCGGTGGGCACCAGGGAGCGCTTGCCGTTCTCGTCGTAGACCGCCTTGACCTTCTCAAAGCGCATGCCGGCCAGTTTGCCGTTTTCGACCACGAACTCCTTGGGCACGTGGTTCTCATACATCGGCACGCCTTCGCGCTCGGCGTCTTCGATCTCCCAGGGCGAGGCCTTCATGTCCTTGCGCGGGCTGCGCACCACCACGCGGACATCCTCCCCGCCCAGACGCAGGGAGGTGCGGCAGCAGTCCATGGCGGTGTTGCCGCCGCCCAGCACGATGACGCGCTTGCCTATCGCTTCGATATGGCCGAACGCGACACTGGACAACCAGTCGATCCCGATATGGATATTCGCCGCGCCTTCCTTGCGCCCGGGGATTTCCAGATCGCGTCCGCGGGGCGCGCCGGTGCCGACGAATACGGCGTCGTAGTTCTTGTCGAGCACACTCTTGAGGCTGTCGACGTAGGTGTTGAAATGGGTCAGCACGCCCATGTCGAGAATCAGATTCACCTCTTCGTTCAGCACTTCTTCCGGCAGGCGGAAGGAGGGAATCTGGCTGCGCATAAAACCGCCGCCGGCGGGCTGGTCGTCGTAGAGGTCGATGTCGTAGCCCAGCGGCATCAGGTCGCGGCATACGGTGAGCGCGGCGGGGCCGGCGCCGATGCAGGCGATTCGCTTGCCGTTTTTCTGTTCGGGAATCTGTGGCAGCCGTCCCTGCAGATCGCCCTTGTTGTCGGCGGCCACGCGTTTCAGGCGACAGATCGCCACCGGCTGTTCCTCAATGCGGCCGCGCCGGCAGGCGGGCTCACAGGGGCGGTCGCAGGTGCGGCCCAGAATGCCCGGGAACACGTTGGATTCCCAGTTGAGCATATAGGCGTCGGTGTACTCACCGGCGGCGATCTTGCGGATGTACTCGGGCACCGGCGTGTGTGCCGGGCACGCGTACTGGCAATCCACAACTTTGTGGAAGTATTCCGGATCCTGGATATCTGTTGGCTTCAAGACTGCGTTCCCATCCCATACGTATTAGGTTCGCCACACCAGCGCCGAGACGGCTCGGGCATCCCGGCCAGCGCTGCGCCAGTGAGGCCGGACGTGTGGCGGTACATCACCAAAAAGGCGGGCTAAAAAACAGCGGGATTATTTCACGAATTAACAGCTAATTCAGCCCATGGGTAACGACTTCTTGCGGCCTATTGACGTCCCGCCGCGCAAACCTGTCTCAGGAGGCGCTGTTCTCATCCAAAAAGGTGAGGAGCCAGGCTTCGTCCACCACCGGGATGCCCAGGGACTCCGCCCTGGCCAGCTTGCTGCCTGCGCCGGGGCCGGCCACCACCCGTGTGGTTCTGGCGGAGACCGAGCCGGCGACCTTCGCCCCCAGGGCCAGCAGCTGCTGCATTGCCTCGTCGCGGGTCATGGACTCGAGGTTGCCGGTCAGCACCCAGGTCTCGCCCTTGAGTGGCTCGTGGCGGGCCTCCACCGCGAGGGCCGGCCAGTGCACGCCCGCGGCGCGCAGGCGGCTGATCACCGCGCGGTTGTCGGCGTTGGCGAAGAACTCGAGGATATGCCGGGCCACGATCGGCCCCACGTCCGGCACTTCCAGCAGCTCCACCTCTGAGGCCTGCATCAGCGGGTCGAGATCGCCGAAGTGCCGGGCCAGGGCACGGGCCGTGGTCTCCCCCACTTCGCGGATTCCCAGTGCAAACAGAAAGCGCGGCAGGCTGGTGTCCCGGCTGGCGGCAATCGCGGCGTGGACGTTTTGCGCCGACTTGTCCGCCATCCGCTCCAGCCCCGCCAGCTGATCGACGCTCAGCTGGTACAGATCTGCAATGCTGCTGACCAGCCCGGCATCCACCAGCTGCTCCACCAGCTTGTCACCCAGGCCCTCGATATCCATGGCCCGGCGCGAGGCGAAATGCTTGATGGATTCCTTGCGCTGGGCAGCGCACACCAGCCCCCCGCTGCAGCGGATTGCCGCCTCGCCCTCGGTGCGCTCCAGCGCGGAGCCGCACACCGGGCAGGTCTCCGGGAAGCGGACCGCCACCGCATCCTGCGGGCGCCGCTCGCCGACTACACTGACCACCTGCGGAATCACATCCCCGGCCCGGCGCACGATCACCGCGTCGCCGATCATTACGCCCAGCCGCGCAATCTCATCGGCATTGTGCAGTGTTGCATTGCTGACCGTAACGCCGCCGACAAACACCGGCTCCAGGCGCGCCACCGGCGTCACGGCACCGGTGCGCCCGACCTGGAACTCCACGTCCAGCAGGCGGGTAATCTCTTCCTGGGCGGGAAATTTGTACGCGATGGCCCAGCGCGGGGCGCGGGATACAAAGCCCAGCTGGCCCTGCTGGTCCAGGCGGTCGACCTTGAACACAATGCCATCGATGTCGTAGGCCAGCCCGTCGCGGCGCGCCTGCAGATCCGCATAGTATGCGAGGCAACCCTCCAGGCCCTGCACCACCCGGGATTCGCGATTGATGCGAAACCCCCAGATTCCGAGCTGCTCCAGCAGTTCGCTGTGGCGCTCGGGGAGCGACCATCCCTCGCTGATGCCGACGCCGTAGCAGCACATTTCCAGGGGACGTGTCGCGGTAATGCCCGGATCCAGTTGCCGCAGGCTGCCGGCAGCGGCGTTGCGCGGATTGACAAAGGGCTTGAGCCCCGCGTTGCGCTGGGCCTCGTTCAGCGCCTCGAAACCGGCGCGCAGCATATAGATTTCGCCCCGCACCTCGAGCAGCGCGGGCCAGTCCGTGCCGCGCAATTTAAGTGGTACCGAGCGGATGGTGCGCACATTGGCGGTGATGTCCTCGCCGGTGTGGCCGTCGCCCCGGGTGGCTGCGCGCGCCAGGCGCCCGGCGCGGTACAAAAGACTCACCGCCAGGCCGTCGAGTTTGGGCTCCGCAGCGTAGTCCAGCGCGCCCTCCACACCCAGCCGCTCCCGCGCGCGCCGGTCGAAATCCGCCAGCTCAGTGTTGCTGAAGGCGTTGTCCAGCGACAGCATGGGCAGGCGGTGTTCCACTTCGGCGAATGCTGATACCGGCTCACCACCGACGCGCTGGCTGGGGCTGTCGGGGCTGAGCCACTCGGGATGCTCCGCCTCCAGCGCCAGCAGTTCGCGCATCAGCCGGTCGTATTCCGCATCGGGAATTTCCGGAGCATCCAGGACGTAATAGCAGTAGTTGTGATGGTCGAGCTGGTCGCGCAGGCTCTCAAGGCGCGCCCTCGCAGGGGCCTGTGTGCTCATGGCAGTCCTGCCGCGCTCAGGCCTGGTGGGCCAGCTGGCGCCGCTCGAAATCCATGATCCGCTGGCGACAGTGCTCCAGGGTCTGCATGGTCATCACGGAGCGGGCGTCGTCGCGCAGTTCCCCGTCGAGGTGCTTGACCAGACACTGGGCGGTTTCCACCATGTGCTCGAAGGCCTTGAGGGGTTCTTCCGGACCCGGCATGGTCATAAAAAAACACACGCCCGGGGTGCTGAAGGTATCGACGTCATCGAGGTTGAAAACCCCGGGCTCCACGGCGTTGGCGACGCTGAATTGGATCGGGCCGCGGCCACTGGCCTGTTCATAGCGATGGAAGATATTCATCTTGCCGAAACGCAGATCACAGGCCATCAGGATCTGCATCAGATCGCGGCCGCGAAAAGGTCCGTTGCGCGACAGCACGTTGACGATAATCACCTCGTCGGGGAGTGCATCAGCGGCGGAGGATTTGCTGCGGGATTCGGCCCTGGCCGATTCCGTGCCGTGCTGTGGGGGAGATGCACTGTGCGACGGCGCGGACGCCTGGGCTGGCGTCGATGGGGTGGGCTTTGGCGCCTCGCGGTAGGCATCGCGCAGGCTGTCCACGGCGTCCGGCGCGCCCCACTCGCTGGTGGCTTCGTCATGGGGATCGGCTTCGGCGTCCATCAACACCGGGACGTCGGCGTCCAGGCGCAGACCTCCCTGTTTGGACACCACGCGCGCGCCGCCGTTGGGCAGTTCGGGGTTCTGCATCAGTACATCGGGGCGTTCGTCGGAACTGCGCTCAGCCCGCGCGCGCGCCTTGAGTGAAACGCGGATGGCGTCGCGCCGCTCGGCGCGCACCCGCCGGAAGCCATCCAGCAACAGTGCGAGGAACAGCAGTACACCGACAATCACGATCCAATCGCGCACGGATAACGCCATGGTCTCGCTCATACCCCCTGTTGATGTTGTATGGCGCCGTATTGTTCCACGGCGAAATTCAATTGGCTACCGCCCGACGCTCAGGAAGCAGCCATTTCCGCAGCGGCCTCGACATCCACCGTCACCAGCCGCGACACGCCGGCTTCCTGCATGGTGACGCCCATCAGCTGGTCCGCCATTTCCATGGCGATCTTGTTGTGGGTGATATAGATGAACTGCACGTGCTCGCTCATCTCCTTGACCATGCGCGCATAGCGGCCGACGTTGGCGTCGTCCAGCGGCGCGTCCACCTCGTCCAGCATACAGAACGGCGCGGGATTGAGGCGAAAGATCGAGAACACCAGCGCGATTGCGGTGAGTGCTTTCTCGCCGCCGGACAGCAGGTGAATCGTGCTGTTGCGCTTGCCGGGTGGTCTGGCCATGATCGCAATCCCGGTGTCCAGCAGGTCGTCGCTGGTCATTTCCAGGTAGGCGTGGCCGCCGCCGAACACCCTCGGGAACAGTTCGCCCAGGCCGCTGTTGACCTGATCGAAGGTCTCCTTGAAGCGGTTGCGGGTTTCCTTGTCGATGCGCCGGATGGCGTTTTCCAGCGTGGTCAGCGCCTCGACCAGATCATCGTTCTGGCTGTCCAGGTAATGCTTGCGCTCGGACTGCACCTTGTACTCGTCGATGGCCGCGAGGTTGATCGGCCCCAGGCGCTGGACCTTGCGATCGAGACTTTCCAGCTGTTCCTGCCAGCCGGCCTCGTTGGCCTCCTCCGGCAGGTTCGCCAGCACCGCGTCGAGATCGAACTGGCTTTCGATAAGTCGCTCCTGCAGGGTGCGCCGGCGCACCGCCAGGCCCTGGCTCTCGACCCGGAACCGCTCCAGCTCGGCCCGCACCTCGTTGGCGCGCTGCTCGATGCCGTGGCGGCTGCGCTCCGCGTCCCGCAGCGCGTGCTCCACTTCGTCCACCTCGCGGCGGGCCGCGTTCAATTCTTCCTCGACGGCCAGCCGCTTTTCCAGCAGGGCCTCCAGCTCCAGCTTGACCTCGACCAGGGGCTGGTCGTTGCTGTCGATGCTGCCGGCGAGCTGGGCGCGGCGCTCTTCCAGTTGCGCGACCTGCCGGGCGGTGCGCTCGATACTGTCGTGTATCGACTGCAGCTGGGCCTGCAATGACTGCTGGCGCATGGCCAGCTGGTGGGCGCTGTCCTTGTCGTGACGCGCCTTCTGGCGCGCCTCGTCCAGCGCCCGGCGGTTGTCGTCGCGCTCCGCCAGCAGCGCTTCGCGGGCTGCCGAGTCCTGCTCCATGCGCTCGATGGCGTCGGCCAGCAACATGCGCGCCTCGCCCAGGTTTTCCTGTTCGATCTGGAACTGCTCGCGACTTTCGTCGATTTCCCGCGACAGCCGTTCCCGCCGTCCGCTGATCTCTTCAATGCGCACCTGGCGCGCGCTGAGCTGGGACCGCACCTCGCCCAGGCGGCGGGCATGCTGCTGGACTTCGCGCGCCTGGTTGTCGCGCTCGGTTTCCCACTGCCGCAGCGCCTGCTGATGACCCTGGCGCTCCTCATCCAGACGCGCCACTGATTCTTCGAGAGCTACCATGCGCGGCAGCAGCGCCTCCAGCTCCTGCTGGCGCGCCAGCACGCCGGCCTGGGCATCGCGCTCGCGCAGCACGCGGATCCAGCTCACGCCAACCCAGATGCCCTGGGGCGTGATCAGCGACTCCCCTGCTCCAAGCTCGCCGCGACGCGCCATGGCGGTGGGCAGGTCGGCGGCGCAGTGCACCCCCGCCAGCAGCTCAGCCACCAGGCCGCGCCCCGACGTGACCTTGCCCAGCAGGCTCGCCGCCGGCACAGCGCTGTCGTCCGCCTCGCTCAGCAGGGTCAGTGAACCGCTGCTCAGCGACTCCAGCCACTCGGCTGCGCCGCCCAGGTCGTCTACCGCCAGGGCCTGCAGGTCGCTGCCCAGCACGGTCTCGACCGCCTGTTCCCAGCCGGACTCAACCTTGATTTTTTCCGCCAGCCGCGGGCTGTCGGCCAGGCCGTGTTGGGCCAGCCACTGGCCCACGCCGGCATCCTGCTGGGCCAGCGCCGCCTGTTGCAGCGCTTCCAGCGACGCGCGCCGGCCGCGCAGGGTCTGCAACTCGCCCCGCGCGCTGTCCAGCGCCGCGACGCAGCGCTCGTTGCCCTCGCGGGTCTGCTCGATTGCCTGCTGGCTGTTGTCCAGGGATTCCTGTGCCTGCTCGCCCGCCAGCTCCAGCTCCGCCAATTGCTCCCGCAGCTGTTCGACTTCCTGTTCCACGGGGCCGGCGCTGAGCCCCTGGCGCTCCTGCTCCAGGCGCTGATTGCGGTCCTGGATACGGCCCAGGGCCTGTTCCAGGTGCTGGATGCGGGACTGCTGCACCTCGGCCTGCTGGCGCGGGCCAGCGGCACGGCTGTTGAACTCGTCCCAGCGCAGCTGCCAGTCCTGCATGCGCTCCTCTGTCACCTGCAGGGTGTCGCTGGACTGCAGCTCCTGCTCCTGCAGCAGCTCGATCTCGGGCTGCAGTGCCTCGCTCTCCTCGCGCCACAGGGTCTGCTTTTCAGTGTCCTCCTGCAGGTGGCGCTGGGCGGAGACCAGGTTGCGCTCGGCCTCGGCCAGGTCGTCGCGCAACTGGCGGGCGCGTTCCTGCTGGTGCTGGATGGTCTGCTCGGCGCGGGCAATCTCGGCGCCCAGGGCGTAGTAACGGCCCTGTACGGCGTTGAAGCGATCCTGCAGTTCACCGTGGCCATCGCGGTGCTTTTCGATGGCGGCATCCACCGCGCGCTGCTCGGCGATCACCGCCTCCAGCTTCACCTCCAGCGCCTTGATGCTGCGATCGCGGTCATTGAACTGCTGATCCAGTTCGCGCCATTGCAGGGCCTGTAACTGGGCGCGCAGCAGGCGCTCCTCTTTTTTCAGCTCGGTATAGCGCTCAGCGGCCTGGGCCTGGCGCTGCAGGTGCGAGAGCTGGCGCTCCATCTCTTCGCGCAAATCGGTCAGGCGCTCCAGGTTTTCCTGGGTGCGGCGCATGCGGCTTTCGGTCTCCCGGCGGCGCTCCTTGTATTTGGAGATGCCCGCGGCCTCTTCGATAAACACCCGCAACTCGTCGGGCTTGGCCTCGATCAGCTTGGAGATCATGCCCTGTTCAATAATCGCGTAGCTGCGCGGTCCCAGGCCGGTGCCCAGAAAGATATCGGTGATGTCCTTGCGCCGGCAGCGGGTGCCGTTGAGGTAGTACTCGGACTGGCCGTCGCGGGTCACCCGGCGCTTGATGGAGATTTCGGTAAATGCGGCGTACTCACCGCCCAGGCCGCCGTCGCTGTTGTCGAACACCAGTTCGATGGACGCCTGGCCCACCGGCTTCCTGTCGCTGGAGCCGTTGAAGATGACGTCGGTCATCGACTCGCCGCGCAGGTTCTTGGCAGAGCTCTCCCCCATGACCCAGCGCACTGCATCGATGACATTGGACTTGCCACAGCCGTTGGGGCCGACAATCGCTGACAGATTGGTGGGGAAACTGACGGTGGTCGGGTCGACAAAGGACTTGAACCCGGCGAGCTTGATGCACTTAAGTCGCATTAACCTTAAATCTCACTAGTATCCTGCTGATTTTATTGAGTTCTGTCCGCAGGATTTACCCGGGGTCCGGGCTGCTGGGCCATCGAATTGGGCGCTAGTTTATCGGCATCCCCACCCGGATACCAAGCCCCGTTTCAGTCCAGAACCCGGTCCAGTTGCACCGTCACCGCCAGGGCGCCGTCGCCCGGCGCCACCGCCGCGCTGTGCCCCTCCAGATCCCCGGGCGTGACCGGCACGCCGCCGCCCTGGCTGATCCTGGCGGTGACCACCACCTGTTCCGCGGATGACAGGTTCATGCCCGGCGCCATCGCCAGGCTGTCGTCGAGGGTGACTTCCGCGGGCCAGTCAGCCACCGGCAGGCGCGCCACTGCCAGCGGCACCTGGGGGCCATTCACGGCGCGCGCGAAAACCAGCAGGCGCGCCTCGGGACCCAAGGGCGGCAGCGGCCCGGCGAGCTTCACCGTCACTGCGAGGCGGGGTCCGCTGGCTGCTGCGCTGACATCGGCGGGCGTCGCGGGCTCGCCGCCGCGCCGCCGCGCCTCGGCGAGCCCGCCTTCGATCAGCGCCCGGTTGGGGGAGTCAGCGGGCATCGCCGTCAGCAGCCGCTGCCAGTACTGCGCCGCCTGTTTGTAGTCGCCGCTCTCAAAGCTGTGAATGCCCAGCAGGCCCAGCACCGTGGGCTGACGGGGGTCCAGCGCCAGGGCGCGTTCGGCCACGGCGCGCGCCTCGGCTGTCAGTTTTCGGCCAGCGGCCAGGTACAGGCCCAGCGCAAACAGTCCGGCGGCCTGCGCGTCCACCCGAAACAGCAGCGCCAGCGCCCCGTACTGG
>JAVEVZ010000321.1:0-3338 GCA_034004805.1 Spongiibacteraceae bacterium
GGCGGTCACCGGTTCCATGAATCAACCCGGCCGGATTCAAGCCATCGGCGGCAACAACGAGAAGATCGAGGGTTTTTTCGACATCTGCAATGAGCGCGGTTTGACAGGTGAACAGGGCGTCATCATGCCCGCAAGCAATCAGGTGCACCTGATGTTGCGTGCCGATGTCCGCGAAGCCATCGCCGCTGGCAAATTCCATATCTATACTGTCCACCAGGTGGACGATGTGATGGCCCTGCTGTCCGGGCTTGAGCCTGGCGAAGCGGACGCAGAAGGCAACTATCCTGAAGCATCCTTCAATGGCAAGGTTCAGAGCCGAATCCGTGCACTGCAACAGTTGAATCGGCAATTTGCCGACGGCGACAAAGCTGCCGGGGAGAAGACGGACCATGACTGAAGTCGTCGCCCTGACCGAGGACAGGATCACCATTATTGTCGATGCCAACGACTGCGCCCCGCTTACGGTCGAGTTGGCCGTAGAGCTCGCGGCCTCGGTAAAGGGCAGTCTGCAGGCCCTGTTCATCGAGAATACGGATCTGCTGTCCACTTCCAGGCTGCCTTTCAGTTGTGAAATCACGCTCACGACAGGACAACAACGCGCGCTCAATCCCGAGCTGGTTGAAACCGGCTATCGACGCCAGGCGGCCCGCTTCCGACAGCTGCTGGAGCAGAAAGCCAGGCAGGCGGTGATCCATTACAGCTTTGAATCCGTCCGCAGTCGCTATCAGGATTTGATGAGCCAGACCAGCACTGCCGGTTACCTGATCATGGAACGCCGGCGCCATCATCCCGGCGGCTGGCAGGACGCAAGGAATCGGCTGCGCAAACGCATACTGGTCCTCGACGGGGAGAACCAGCGCCTGCTCAAGGCGCTGCACTTTCTCTGCAATA
The DNA here is from genome assembly GCA_034004805.1 of Spongiibacteraceae bacterium. GTDB lineage: Bacteria > Pseudomonadota > Gammaproteobacteria > Pseudomonadales > CAMLJR01 > JAVEVZ01. The sequence goes on from JAVEVZ010000321.1 coordinate 892, forward strand.
AATTTCCATTGCATCAGATGGACATACTTTGGCTGGAAGATGGAGGCAGAGTACCCGCGGGCGCCGATCTGCCCCATCAGGTCGCGATTCAGTCCCTTCCCTTGAGCCGACTCGAGGCCGTGCTGCACTCAGCGCTGGATTATGTGCTGGTCACACGGGCATTGGAGCCAGGCCTGATGAACTATCTGATCAGCGAATCTCACTGTCCGGTGATCCTGGTTACCTGATCATCCCTCTTGTCCTGGTGGGAGATACATCCCGGGGGATATGTCGAAACAGACGGCGGTATTCCCCGGGGGTGAGGTTTGTGCGCCGTTTGAACAGCCGTCTGAAGAAAGCGGCCTCCTCGTAACCAACGGCTGCACTGATATCGTCCACAGCGGTCCGGCTGCTCTCCAGTAACCGTTTCGACTCCTCGATGCGCAGGTTCTGGATATAGTCGATCAGGCTCATCCCGGTCATTGCCTTGAATCGTCGCTTCAACGTGCGCTCGGGCATGCCTGAGCGGGCAACGACGGCGCAGATCAGGGCGGGCTCGGTGAAATGGCTTTTCAGCCATTGTTCACAGTCGGTTACGACCGCATCGCCGTGGGCCAGGGGTCGCACCAGGGGGGTGTAGGGTAACTGCCCCTCCGAATGCCATTTGAGCAGATAGACCTTGGCGATCCGCACCGCCTCGGCCGGGCTGCAGTGGCGGGCGATTATATGCAGCGCCAGGTCATGCCAGGAGGTGGTCCCGCCAGCCGTGACGATGCGCCCATCCCGGTCGGCAAAGCACAGATTGGGCTCGGGGTGGAAATGCACCTCGGGAAAGTCCCGGCGGAACAGTTGCTGGTACCCCCAGTGCGAGGTGGCGTCACGGCCATCGAGCAGGCCGGTGGCCGCCAGCATTACCGCGCCGGAACAGGCGGAGTAGATGAATGCCCCCTGTTGGTGGCGTTGGCGGATCCAGCTCAGCAACTGTGGGTAGCGATCCCGCCAGGCTTCGTCTGGCCCCAGCCACAACTCCGGCAGGATGACGATGCCGGCGTTCCTCGCCTCATCCAGGTGGCATTTGGGCTGCACGGGAATGCCGAAGCCACAGCGAAAAGGTTTTCTATGGGGGGAGACGATGCGTGGCTCGAAAACGCGTCGCTCTTCGCCCAGTCTTGCCAGTGTCTGCCAGACACTGCCTGTGGCCGAGAGTACATCCACCAGCCCGTACAGGGCTGAGCCGGCGGTTTCCGGCACGGCGACGATATCGACGAGGATGGCAGCCATGGCCGGGCTTCTCCGTGCTCCTGCCAGATCGGGCGTTGCCGCGTTCCCGAACCGGCTTTGCGGCGAGGGATGCCGCGTGGCACAAATGGATCGGAATTGTCTTTTTTCGATCTTATACCAACCCCCCTGAAATACTACCTTGCCCTCACGGACGACGTTCCTGTCGCCGACCGGTTCATTGCAAGGAGAAGAGCCATGAGCATGCAAACCACTACCGCAACGTCTGTCAGTGCGATGCTGAACGGGTTGAATACCGAGCAGATGACAGCCACGGTCCAGGCAATCCAGGGGCAGCCCGAGCTGGCCCGGTTCGAGTTCCGGGCACGTAACCACTGGGTCAGCGGCGGCGAAAACTGCTCCGTGATCCAGGGCTTTTACGGCTGCGGCGCGGAGGACCACTCCCGCCAGGCGCCCTTCGAATTCACCAATGGCGAGCCGCCTGTACTGCTCGGCCACAACGAGGGGGCCAACCCGGTGGAGTTCCTGCTCCATGCGCTGGCGGGGTGCGTCACCACCACCACGGTGCTGCACGCCACGGCGCGGGGCATCACCATCCGCGAGCTCTCCACCGAGCTGGAGGGCACCATTGACCTGCAGGGGCTGCTGGCCCTGGATGACGTTCCGCCCGGCTACCGGGAGATCCGCATCCGCATGCATATCGAGGCGGACTGCAGCGACGAGGAGCTGGAGGGGCTGCTAGCCTTTGCCCGGGACCACTCGCCGGTCTGCAATACGATCTGCCGGCCGGTGCCGGTGGTGCTGGAGCGGGTCTGATGCCGGTTTATGCCACCAGGCCGACTGGCGGCACTCGGCGCCGCGGCTGGCGCGGGCTAGACTATGGACAGCGTGCGGGGATGTGCGGAGAATTCCGGCGCTGGGCTCTTCGTTTGGCGCCCAGCCGTGGTTCCGGCCGACCACGGCAGCAGCCCTGACGCTCTGTTTGCCGATCGGATAATGAGGGGAGGTCGAGCGTCGCTTTACCGGATTACTTCCGGGCTACCTGTTGGAGTTTGAACTTGCCCCCGAACACTCCGCCCGCTGGCTTTGTCGATCTGATGATGGACGCCGTGTTCGCCGTCGATGTCGACGCCAATATCGTGTTCGCCAGCGCCGCCTGCGAGCAGATCTTCGGCTACACGCCCGACGAAATGCTAGGCCGCAACATGTTCGACCTGATGTTGCCCGAG
>JAVEVZ010000322.1:0-3332 GCA_034004805.1 Spongiibacteraceae bacterium
ATGTCCACGACTCCCACTGCCTGCCCGACCTGCTGCACGGCGATGAAACCCGCGTCTGGGGCGATTCGGCCTACCAGGGACAAACCGACGTCATCAAACAGCATGCGCCCAGGGCCCGCGACCTGACCCACCGGCGCTACCGTTACAAGGGTTGGGTCGATGAAGCCGAGCGGGCGAAGAACCGCATCAAGTCCACCACCCGGGCCCGGGTCGAACACAGCATCGGCGTCATCAAGCGAATATTCGGTTTTGCGAAGACCCGCTACCGAGGACTGGAGAAGAACGCCAACCGGCTGTTTGTCACCTGCGCCCTGGCCAATATCTATCTGGTGCGCAGACAACTCTTGCGCACGTTGCAGGCGTAGTGCCGATGCACTACGCCAAATGCGGCCCACGGGCCGCCGGGATGAGCAAATACCGGCCGTGCCAGCGCGATTCGGCGCTTGATGACTCGCTGGTGTCGACGATTTGCTCATGTTTGGTTACTTGTTCAGAGTATCCTTAGAATCCCTTGCGCAGCAGGGGCAGCATCTTGCCGAGGATGTCGTCCACGCCCATGCCAACCAGGTGGGTGAGGGAGACATAGGACTGCAGGGCGTTGATGCTGGCGTCTTCCTTCGATGCGGCGCGCAACCGCTTCATGAAGTGGATGTTGACGGTCTTCAGTTCGGCGTAGAGCTGCTCCAGTTCCTTCAGTTCCCAATCCGGTTGTGCGCCTTCCCGCAGGCTCAGATACTGCTTGACCAGGTAGGCGCCGGCCAGGCGGTGGAAGGTTTCCTCCAGATTGGCAAAGGGCAGGTGGAAGTAGGCGAGGGGTTTGAGGCGGGCGAGGATCGGGCAGGCGCTGGAGGCCATGATGACGCCGAAGATCGAGTTGAGGAAGGTCTGTGAGTCGGTGTTCTTGAAATAGCTGCGCTGGCGCGTGTGCACCCAGACATCGGCGCGCTGGATGGACAGTGTCTGCACGAATTGTTCGGCGATCTCTTCGATGTCGATGGCCGCCGGGCAATAGCGGGCCGTGGCCGGGTCGAGCGGGCAGTTGCTGCAGCGGTTGCTCTCCAGACGGGTCCAGTCGGCATGGGGCCCGGTTGCGGCGACGGAGGATGGCCGATCGATGTCGATCTCGAAGGCGTAGGAACGCCCGTCTTCCAGCTTCAGTTGGTAGGTGATGATGTTCATGGACCCCGGTCTCGCGCGGCATGACGATTACCGGGCAGCATAGCGCGCGGCCATGCCCCGCGCCTAGGGGGCTGGCTTGTGCCGCTGCGCGCGGCGGGGTTATCGCAGGGTGGTGCCGAACAGCGGCAGGCCGTGGGCGGCAATCTGCCGGCGCAGTGCGTCGTTGAGGTAGAAGACTGGCACCGGCAGCTCGGTGGCACGGCAATGGCGCGCGATCACCGCCATGGCTTCGTCGCGGTGGTGGTATTTGGCCTTGGTCTGGAACTTGCCCTGGCCGTCGGCGACGCGCCATTTGTCCTTACGCCGTTCCATGTTGAGCCAGGGTTCGCGTGTCGCGACGAGGGCGGTCGCCACCTGGGCGTCAAACGGCTTGCCCAGGCGATTCAGGGCCTGCGGGATCTCCCGGTCGTAGTGCTGCTTGATGGGCGTCAGGGCGCGCTGGTAGCGCAGTTCCTGGATGTCGCCCGGCGGCCAGGCGATGCCGTCAAAGCCGTTTTCACTGGCGTGGATCAGCATCAGTTTGGCGGCGAGGGCCGGCCATTCCTTCTTGAACGGCGCGTGGGGCACCTGGCCCCACCAGCTGGTGTCGTAGCCGTCGCGTTTGCCGTTCTGATGCCAGTCGCTCTGTATCTCCTCGATGAACAGCAGTTTGCGCCCGGCGCTGTCGTTGCGGGTGGTGGTGCGGATGTGGAGCAGCACGTTGTGGTCGTAGAAGTGGGCGCCGAAGAACACGCGCTGGTGGTCGGGCAGGCTGACCAGCCATTCGCGGTAGTCGTGGCCGCCGAACAGGGTGAGGTGGTCGAAGCGGGTATGGTGGCTGGCGCCGCTGCGGATATCGAAGTGTTCGCGGGCGTGGCGGTCCGCGGCCAGCTTGGCATCGAGGCTGCTGGTGAAGAACCGTCGGTCGCCGGCCTCGGGATTGGGCACGGCACGGCCGTAGGGGTCGAGGGCGAACCAGTATTTGTTCAGTGCCATGGGATGGCCGTTGTCCAGCGTCTTCACCACGCCGACGCGGTAGTTGTAACAGCTGTCCACGTAACGCTGCACGCACAGGCAGCTGGCATCGAGTTTCAGCGCCGCGCGGTATACCGCCTGGTGCGGCATGCGGCGCGCCACTTCGCGGAAATTCAGTCCGCCGTCGGCACCCCAGATCTGCTCGGTGCTGAGTTCGAGGCGGGTGTGGCGGAACTGCAGCTGATGCAGCAGCTGCTTCTTGCTCAGCATGCTGTCCGGCGCCTGGCGCTGCAGATAGTCCGGCAGGCCGCACCAGTGCAGCTCTTCGGCGCGCACGCCGTGTTGCGTCATGTTGGCCAGGGTGGCGCGCCATTGCGCGGCGGTGGCGCGTGGTTGCGGCAGGGCCTGCAGGCGTGCGCGCAGCAGGCTGAACAGGTGACGCGGCGCCGAGTAGAGCCGGGTCGACAGCTGCGGCTGGCCATCGATGAGGCGGCGGCGCGCCGTTTCGATCAGGCGCCGGCGGTCGTCGTGACGCACCCAGCGGTCCAGGGCGGCCTTGTCGGCAGCGGACCAGTCTGCGGCGTGACGCACGCTGTCCAGGGTGTAGCCGGAGTACTCGTAGTCGTACTCGGTCCAGCCGCGACGGGGTGTGCCGTCCTCGTCGCGATAGCGGTACAGCACGTCCACCAGGGCATACAGCGCCTGGTGCTCCGAGGCGGGACCTACGCCCCTGTGCCGCAGGGCGTGGTATTTGGAACGGTCCGTGGACAGGTCGATGACTCTTCCGCTAGGCAATACCAACATGTGGTTCTGGCCCCCAGTGCCGGGTCAAACGCTACCGCAATGCCATAGTAAATTACTCATGTATTGACGGGAGTGCAACCCGGCAAATCGTCGGGCCATGATGCGGCGGGAGCTGCCACCGGCAGGAGAGACTACTATTAGGGCGTTTCACCGCCGCCACGCGAAAGGGAGATCACGGCCATGTCACAGACGACGTCGGGCACAAAACCCAAGACCGCATTCCTGGTGGTGCATGGCATCGGCCAGCACGACAAGTACGACACCCTGGCGGGATTCGCCGCCGGTCTGCTGCAGTCCATGACTGGCCACACGGCCCTGCAGCGGGTGCTGGTGCCCGTGGGCGAGGGCGTGGACAGCGCCCAGACGCTGTCCACGCCGGAGCGGCAGGTGGACAT
>JAVEVZ010000323.1:0-3331 GCA_034004805.1 Spongiibacteraceae bacterium
GGCCGCCATTTCAGCGCTCAAAAATCGCATTGAGAAAATTCCGTTTCTCGACACCGTGGACCTGCGCTACAACCTCAACGTCAAGGACCCGGTACCGAGCTCCAAGGCCGTCATGTTCTGCATTATGGATGTCTCAGGCTCCATGAATCAGGCCACAAAAGATATGGCCAAGCGGTTTTTCATCCTGCTGTATCTGTTTCTGCAGCGGAATTACGATCACACCGAGGTGGTTTTCATACGCCACCACACCAGCGCAAAAGAAGTGGATGAGAAGGAATTCTTCTATTCACGGGAGACCGGCGGCACCATCGTCTCCAGCGCACTGCGGCTGATGGACAGCGTTATCCAGGCGCGCTACCCGACCAGCGAGTGGAATATTTACGGCGCCCAGGCCTCCGACGGCGACAACTGGAATGACGATTCCAGTGTGTGCTTCGATGTCATGACCCGGAAGATCATGCCGCTGGTGCAACACTACTCCTATGTGGAGATTACGCCCCGGGAACACCAGAGCCTGTGGAGCGAGTACGAGCAGGTACGCGAGCACTTCCCGCACAGTTTCGCCATGCAGCAGATCGTTGGGGCCCGGGATATCTACCCGGTATTTCGCGAGTTGTTTCAACGGAGGCTTGCATGAGAGCGGAGGAGCGCAGCAGCGGCCCGATCTCCACCGGCTCGGAGTGGACTTTCGAGCTGATCGAAGCCTACGAGCGCGCCCTGGGTGATCTCGCCGATGAGTACGAGCTCGATACCTACCGCAACCAGATTGAGGTCATCAGTTCCGAGCAGATGATGGACGCCTATGCATCCTCCGGCATGCCGGTTTTCTATCACCACTGGTCCTTCGGCAAGCACTTCCTCAATATCGAGAATCATTACAGCCGCGGCCAGATGGGACTGGCGTACGAGATCGTTATCAATTCCAATCCCTGCATCGCCTATCTCATGGAAGAGAACACCATGACCATGCAGGCGCTGGTGATCGCCCACGCCTGTTACGGCCACAACTCCTTCTTCAAGGGCAACTACCTGTTCCGTACCTGGACCGATGCCGACTCCATCATTGACTACCTGCTGTTTGCGCGCAGCTATATCAGCCAGTGCGAGGAGCGCTACGGCGTGACTGCAGTGGAGGAAATCCTGGATTCCTGCCACGCGCTGATGAACTACGGCGTCGATCGTTACAAGCGCCCGCACCCGATTTCTGCGGCCGAGGAAGCGCGCCGCCAGCAGGAGCGCCAGAGCTATCTGCAGCAGCAGGTCAACGACTTGTGGCGCACGATACCTGCCGGCAAGGACGCGCTGTCCCCCGCCGAACACAAGCCGTTTCTTGACGAGCCCCAGGAGAATCTGCTGTATTTCATTGAGAAGCGCGCGCCACTGCTGGAGTCGTGGCAGCGCGAAATAGTGCGCATCGTGCGCAAGATCGCCCAGTATTTTTATCCGCAGCGCCAGACCCAGGTCATGAACGAGGGCTGGGCCACTTTCTGGCACTACACGCTGCTCAATACACTCTATGACCGCGGCCTGGTGACCGAGGGTTTCATCATGGAGTTTCTGCAATCCCACACCAGCGTGATTTACCAGCCGCCCTTCGACAGCCCCCATTACAACGGCATCAACCCCTACGCGCTGGGCTTTGCGATGATGCAGGATATCCGCCGTATCTGCGAAAACCCGACCCCCGAAGACCGGCGCTGGTTTCCGGAATTTGCCGGCAGCAACTGGCGCAAAACCCTCGACACCGCCATGCGTGATTTCAAGGACGAGAGCTTTATCCTGCAGTTCCTGTCGCCCAGGGTGATACGCGACCTGAAGCTGTTCTGCGTACTGGACGACGACGCGCGCAGCGATATTGAAGTCGCTGCGATACACGACGAGGACGGCTACCAGTACGTGCGCGAACAGCTGGCCCGCCAGTACAACCTCGGCGACCGCGAACCCAATATCCAGATCACAGACATCGCCATGCGCGGCGACCGCGCACTGTATATGGAACACAACCAGCAGCACCGCAAGCCGCTGGACCCGCAGAGTGCCAATCAGGTGCTGAAGCACATGCACCGGCTGTGGGGTTTCGACATCCACCTCGACAGTGTCAGCGACGGCAAGGTCACCGCCGCGTTTCGCTGCCCCCCGGCCGACGACATCCCCGGCGACGCCAGGCCCTGAGCCGATCATCCGCGCTATCATGCGCACTGCAATTTTTCACGCTGACGATGGGCGGGTTGGTGTATGCAATATTTTCTGGTTGGTGGCGCAGTGCGCGACCAGCTGCTGGGACTGACGGTTCGCGAGCGCGACTGGGTCGTTGTCGGTGAAACCGCCGACTCCATGCTGGCAGCGGGCTATCGCCAGGTCGGCCGCGACTTCCCGGTGTTTATCCACCCCGACAGCGGCGAGGAGTACGCGCTGGCGCGCACCGAGCGCAAGCGCGGCCAGGGCCACACAGGCTTCGTCTGTCACGCCAGCCCCGACGTCAGCCTCGAGCAGGACCTGCTGCGCCGCGACCTGACCATCAATGCCATTGCCCAGGCTCCCGACGGCGAACTGATCGACCCCTATGGCGGCCGCGCCGATCTGCAGCGACGCGTGCTGCGACATATCTCTCCCGCCTTCGGCGAAGACCCGCTGCGGGTGCTGAGGGTCGCACGCTTCGCCGCGCGCTTTGCCCACCTGGGCTTTGTGGTGGCCGACGAGACCCTCGCCCTGATGCGGCAAATGAGCCAGTCCGGCGAGCTGGGCACCCTGCCCGCCGAACGGTTGTGGCAGGAGTTCGCCAAGGCATTGGCCAGCGACGCGCCGTGGGTGTTTATCGACGTGTTGCGGGCCTGCGATGCGCTGGCCGCGATACTGCCGGAACTGGACATCCTGTTCAGTGTGCCGCAACCCCTCAAGTACCATCCGGAGGGCGATGCCGGCACCCACAGCCTGATGGTACTGCGCCAGGCCACCGCCCTCAGCAGCAGCACCGCAGTGCGCTTTGCCGCACTGGTGCACGATCTCGGCAAGGGCGTGACACCCGCCGCCGACTGGCCACGCCATATCGGCCACGAGCAGCTGGGTGTGCCGGTCATACGCGCTGTATGCGAGCGCCTCAAGGTGCCCAATGACCATCAGGCGCTGGCGGTGCTGGCCTGCCGCTTCCACCTGGTGTATGGCCGCGCGCTGGAACTCAAACCCGCCACGGTGATGAAGTATCTCGAACAGACGGACGCCCTGCGCCGCCCCGAGCGGTTTGCCGATCTGCTGCTGGTGTGCACCGCCGACGCCCGCGGCCGGCTGGGCTTTGAGGGCGCTCCGTTTCCCCAGGCGGAGCGGGTTCGCGCCG
>JAVEVZ010000324.1:0-3329 GCA_034004805.1 Spongiibacteraceae bacterium
TGGTCGAAGAGACCATCGCGGCCTTCGGTGCGCCGGATATCCTGGTCAACAATGCGGCCGCCAATTACTTTCTTGACCGCGAGAAAATCAGCGACAAGCGCTGGCACATCATGTTCGAAATGAACACCAAGGCGCCGTTTGATCTGGGCCGCAAGCTGATCCCCGGGATGCTGGAATAAATGCGCGGCTGGATCGTCAATATCTCCACCGCCAGTGCCGAGCTTCCCGAAGGCCCGCCGTTTTCACACCACGACCGCAACAACCACCCCATGCTGTACGGTGCCAGCAAGGCCGCCCTGAACCGCATGACCGTGGGTCTGGCTGCGGAACTGGAGGGCAGCGGCGTAGTCGCCAATACCCTCGCGCCCCTGGGTGCGGTTGCGACCCCCGGCGCTGTGGCACTCAGGATGCTGCCGCCCCAGCGCGACATGATCGAAGGTGTCGAAGACATGGCCGAGGCCGCGCTGTTTCTCTCGCTTTGCGACACCGGCTTTACCGGCAATATCTGCTACAGCCTGCCGCTGTTGAACCAGCAGGGCATCGCCACCCGCAGCCTGGATGGCAGCAAGCTCTATGACGGCTTTATAAAAGGTGTGGACGATTGACATGTCGACCTGGCGTGCAGGCCCGGGCCAGGTGGCCGGACACGGCGCCGGTAAACGGGAGCGCCAGACACGATAGCGGCGCCGGCCGTTGCGGCCTGGCGCCGTGGAATCACTGCATTACTGGGTTTTCTTGCCGGCTTTTTCCGCGCGCTTCTCCTTGAGCGTCTTGGTGGGCTTCTTTTTCACTTCCTTCTTTTTGTCCATCCCCTTGGCCATGCTGGTTTCCTCATGCGCCGACGCCCCGTTGGCGTCTGTTGCCGCGCCAGTTTAGCGCTTTTGCGTGCGCGTGACCTGAGGCATCGCTGGAGAATGGCGGCACTCGACATCCGTAACGCCGGCGCCGTGCCAGCGGTCTTCGCTTGTCAGGCCCTAACATTTTCGAAACTTGCACTGGGGCGGCAATCCGTTTCTGATAGGCGTTGTTGATCACTTCCATAAGAGACCTCCCTGTGCAGTCCATTCTTCTTTGGGGCGCCGATCTGATCGTGGCGATCCAGCAGTTCCAGACCCCCTGGCTCACCGCATCTTTCGAGACCTTCACCTGGTTCGGCGGACACGGCTACCTCTACCTGGTGCCCTTCGTCGTATGGTGCCTGGGTTACCGGCTGGGCTGGCAGCTGCTGCTGCTGTTTGTGCTCACTGCATTTCTCAACGGCCTGTTGAAAGACTGGATTGCGCTGCCGCGGCCCTACCAGATGGATACGCGCATCCTGTCCGACGGGGAGTTCGGCTACAGCCTGCCCAGCGGCCACGCGCAGCTGGTGGTAATTTACTGGGGCATGCTGGCAGCCTGGTTGCAGCGCCGCTGGTTCTGGGTGGTCGCCGTCGCCATCATGTTTGTGATGGGGCTGTCGCGGGTTTATCTCGGCGTGCACTACCCCAGCGATGTGCTCAGCGGCTGGCTGCTGGGCGCGCTGCTGCTGTGGGCCTGGCTGCGCTGGGCGCCGTCAGCCATCGACTGGCTGGGGCGTCAGCCGCAGGCCCTGCGCTGGCGGTGCCTGCTGGTGACGACCGCCGCGCTGGCGGCGATTGGCGTGCTGGCCGGGGGTGAAGCCTCGACCTTCGCCGCCGTGGGCATGTTGCTGGGCGCCGGGGCTGGCATGCTGGTGGCGTACAGCGCGCTGGATTTCGGTCCCGCGGCCCTCTGGCAGCGCGCGCTGCGCTATGTGCTGGGCATGGTAGTGCTGCTGGCCCTGCTGGTGGGCCTGCAGAAGCTGGCGGCGCTCACCGCCTGGCCGGGCCCCGTCGAGGCTTTTGTGCTGCTGATACCCCTCGGGCTGTGGCTGACGGTATTCCCGCTGCTGGCCAGCGCGCTGCGCCTGGAGCGGCCGGCACCGGCGCAGCCTCCGGTATAGGCGGGCAGCTGCAGTCCGGTTGGCACCGGGCGCGTTTTTTATGTGCTGGTTCGAGGCCGGCGCGACAGCCGCGGTGGATCTGCTGGTGCTGGTGGGCGGGCTGTCGGCTCAGGGTTCTATGTCAGGGGTGTCGCAGGGGTACCATTGTCACGGCCTCCAGCGTCATAACAACCATTCCTTGTTGATTGTGCAGCGCGTGATCAGCGACAACGACACCCAGGTGGGGTCTGGAGCGCGAGCGTCTCAGTGTTTTAAAGCATACGGTCAGCACCAATTCATCGTCAGGTTCCACAGGACAAAGCAGCAGCGTCTGATTGGCCCCCAGGCCCATGGCCATCAGGGGCTTGGGCGACAGGCGGTGATACAGTAATCCGCGGATAGCGTTTACATGCATCCCGCAGGCGACCAGGCGTCCAAATTCTGAATCTTTCGCCTGCTCGCGATCAGTGTGAAACGGTTGTGGATCCCAACGCTTTGCAAACTCAATAATTTCCGCCTCTCCCACGGAGTAAGCAGGCGAAACCAAGCGCATTTCCGGCGTTAGATCTTCGAAGTAAAGTAGCTGGGGAGATTCCTGAAGCATAGATATCAGCTCGAAAAAAAGCCGACCCTATGAGGTCGGCACGCAGTGTAAGAATAAGCGCTATGGATCGAATAAAATCTGTGGTGATGCCAGGCAACCGCCGCATAACTCAGCGAGCGAAGTCAGCTGCAGCGGCCCTCATCGGAACGGGATGCGGGAACGGCATGCGCAGGAAGCCGAGCTTATGGGCAATAAATGCGCATTCCTGACAACACCGACACCACAGATGTTGAGCGCAGCAGTTATTCATAGCTTGCCTAGTAGCGATAGAAAAGATCAAGGCCATAGGTTCGTGGCTCGCCATACATGGCTGAGTTGGAGATGGCCTGGGAAACGCCATTGCTAATGTACTCTTCATCCGTCAGATTGTTGCCCCAGAGCGCTACTTCAAACTCCCCGGCCAGCGAGCCCAGTCTGATTTCCGACAGCGAAAACCTGGCTTGCAGCAGATCCCAGCCATCATTGTGGGCAAAGTTCTGGGGGTTCTGGTAGTAGTCGTCGCTGCTGGTATAGGTGACCGACAGCCTGGGAAGTCCAATCGGTGTCGATGGAAAATCGTATTGAACCTGAAGCGATCCGCTGTGACGTGGCGCGCTTTGCACTTCAAAGCGTTCCAGAGTGCCGCTAAAGGGATTTAACTGGGGTTCGATATCGGCGTCCAGGTAGTTATAGCGCATTGAGACGCGCAGTGCATCGGTCAGCATTGCGTCCACTTCGAGTTCAAGCCCGGAAATGTCCACATCGCCGTTGGTGGCGTTGATGGTTGCGGTCTCGACCGGGTTTATC
>JAVEVZ010000032.1:0-15518 GCA_034004805.1 Spongiibacteraceae bacterium
TAGGACAGCGCCTTGCCCTGCAGCTGGGTCGCGGTGGCGATGCTGGCGGGGGCGGGATTTTTTTCAATGTAGAACGCCGCCTGCTGGTGCGGGTTCTCGCCGTAGCGCATCGCCTGCACTTTGTGGAACTGGGTATTGAAAGTGCGCGGAAACTGCTCGCTGCCGCCCTCGACCCGCTGGCCGAAGTAGTTGGCGATGGCGCCGTCATAGGCCGCAGTGTGCTCGAAGGCCCGGATCGCCAGGTCGAAGCGGGTGGCGGCGGTGGTGGCGCCGGCGTTGTCCGCCAGTTCGGCCAGCACGCGCGGGTAATCGCCGGCGTTGACCACAATGGTGACGTGGGCGTGGTTCTTGGCCGCGGCGCGCACCATGGTCGGCCCGCCGATATCGATGTTCTCGATGGCGTCTTCCAGCGAGCAGCCGGGTTTGGCGACGGTCTGTTCAAACGGGTAGAGATTGACCACGACCATATCGATGGGCTCGATGCCGTGATCCGCCATCACGGCGTCATCGGTGCCGCGCCGGGCCAGGATGCCGCCGTGCACCCGGGGGTGCAGGGTCTTGACGCGGCCGTCCATCATCTCGGGAAAGCCGGTGTAGTCCGACACCTCGGTGACGGCGATGCCGTTGTCCTTGAGCAGCCGGTAGGTGCCGCCGGTGGACAGCAGCGCCACGCCCTGCTGTTGCAGGGCGCGGGCAAAGTCGACGATGCCGGTCTTGTCTGACACGCTGATCAAGGCGCGTCGCACGGCGGTGGCTTTTGGCTCAGTCATGGGTTGCAAGTCGTACCTGGTCGTTGTGGGAAATGGTCGGCTATCGACGTTCGGTGTATCGGTGTTGCGATAGTTGGCTGCAGCCGCTCAGAGCATGCCGTACTGCTTGAGCTTCTTGCGCAGGGTGCCGCGGTTGAGACCCAGCACCTGGGCGGCGCGGGTCTGGTTGTTGCGGGTGTAGCGCAGGACTTCCTCCAGCAGCGGTGCTTCGACCTCCGACAATACCATCTGGTAGACATCGGTGACGTCCTGGCCGCCCAGGTGCTTGAAGTAATTGGCCAGCGCCTGGTTGATGCTGTCGCGCAGCGGCTGATTGTGGCCGACCTGGGCTTCGATGAAATGCCGCGACACCTCGCTCAGCGGCTCGTGGGGCGCGGGATTGATGACGGCGTCGCCGTTGTTCATGCTGCTTCCTCTTCAAAAATAGTGGGCGCTTCGGGCGTACTGGATGGGTCGAGTGCCGGGGGGGCGGCAAACAGTCCGGCCGCACAGCGGAGCTGGGCCCGGCTGTCAGTTAACTGGTGAAAAATACGCACGGCGGGTCTGGCCAGGCCTGCAGCGGCAGCGTACCAACCCACATGCTTGCGGGCGATGCGCAGCCCGAGGGCCTCGCCATAGAACGCGTACAGGGCCTGTAGGTGCTCCAGCACCTGCGCGCGGCGCTGCTCCATATCGGGTTCGGGCAGCAGCTCGCCGGTCGCCAGGTAGTGGTTGATCTGTGCGAACAGCCAGGGCCGGCCATGGGCGCCGCGACCAATCATCACGCCCGCCGCACCGGTGTAGTCGAGCACCTGCGCGGCCTTTTGCGGGCTGTCGATATCGCCGTTGGCGAACACCGGCAGGGTCACCGAGCGGACGATGTCGGCGATGGTGTCGTACTCGGCCTCCCCGCCATAGGCGCAGGCCCGGGTGCGGCCGTGCACGGCAAGGGCCTTGATACCGGCGTCCTCGGCGATCCGCGCGATGCGCACGCCGTTGCGCTGCTCGGGGCTCCAGCCGGTGCGGAATTTCAGGGTCACCGGCAGCGGAGTGGCAGCGACCACTGCCTGCAGTATTGCCGCGACCAGCGCCTCGTCGCGCAGCAGGGCGGAACCGGCGGCGCGCCTGCAGACCTTTTTGGCCGGGCAGCCCATGTTGATATCAATGATTTCTGCGCCCTGGTCCGTGTGGTAGCGCGCCGCCTCCGCCATCATGGCCGGTTCGGCGCCGGCGATCTGCACTACCCGCGGGCTGGCTTCGCCGGCAAAATCCACCCGCCGGCGGGATTTCGTGGAGTCGCGGAATGCCGGGTCGCTGATCACCATTTCCGAGGCCGCCAGCGCCGCGCCATGGCGGCGACACAACTGCCGGAACGGCCGGTCGGTCACGCCCGCCATGGGGGCGAGTACGCTGCGGCTGCTCAGCACATGGGGGCCTATGGTGATCACTGTGTGGTCCGGGTCCAGTGGCGGCTGCGAAGGGGGCGGCTATGATACCCGCGCGGCGGGGGCGCTAAAAGGGCTTGACCGCGATCCGCTGCGCAGTCGCGTGTCAGTCGGGCAGGGCCAGTGCCAGGTGGTAGTTGGTGGCAGCAGCGCCGGGGTCGAGAATTTCCAGCGAGATATGCACCGGCTGGCGGGGCGGCATTAAGGTGGCGCCGCTCAGCTCGCCGCCCAGGTATTGCGCGGCGCTGAACACGCTGCCCGCCACTGGCAGCCCCTGCATATCGGAAAACTGCAGCAACAGCGCGGGAAACGGCTGTGGGTAAGCGGCGGTGTTGGTGATCACCGCATCCACCACCAGCGCGCCGGGCTGCTGGGGGTGGGAGCGCACGATCAGGTTGGAGGTGCGGATGGCATCGAGGCTGATGGGAGAGGCCAGCTCGCAGCCCAGCACCGCGCAGACTTTCCCCAGCGCTGCGCGCTCGGGGCCCCGCGACCAGTTCTCGAAATTGAAATACACCACCTGCCACACCAGCAGCATCGCCGCCAGCGCGCAGCCGCCGATTTCGATAGCCGTCAACCAGCGCCGGCGATGGCGGCCGCCCAGCACCAGTTCCAGCGGTTCGGGCTCGATGGCCAGCCCCGGACGGCGCTCGTCGCCGATGCGTTCCCCCGCCATAAGGGCGCTGATCTCGCCGGGCGTCCAGTGCTCGTCCGGGTCGCTGTCCAGTGCGTCGCGGTGGGCATTGTGGTCATCATGCTTGTCGAGGTCTGCCTCGGCGGTCTCGGCGTCGATCTCCGGTACGCTGGCCAGCAGGGGGTCGGGCCGCGGTGCCGGGCGGGCGCGGGGCGGCGGCGGGGGCTCGTCCTCCAGTTCTTCCAGCAGAATGCGCGCCCATTGCTCGTCCGCCCCCTCGCGGGTTTCGCGCTCGATATCGTGGTCCTTGAACAGCGAACTGGCGGCCTCGTCCAGTGCGTCGAGTTCGAACAGCGCGCGGCTGTCGGCGCTGGCGCGGGCCCGGCTGCCGCCCGCCGCGAAGTCCTCGCCCGCGTACATATCGCCACTGATCAGGGGCTGGCTGTCGCTGTCGAAGATCGGCGTGTCGCCGTCATCGCTCTCTTCCCCGATCAGCTCACCGAAGTCGATAGTGTCGTCGATCAGGATATCGTCGTCCGCCAGCGGCTCGTCAGTGGGCGCGCCTGACGGCTCGTAATCGGATTCGTCCGGCAGCCCGTCGCCGAAGGGGGAGTACGTGTCGCTGAAGCGCGGTTCCGCCTCGCTCTGCACTGGCGCTTCCGGCGCCTCCGTTTCGGGGGGCGGCGGGGACAGGTCCTGGGGCTGCTGTGCGGCGCCGCTCGTGGCAGGCGGCAGGGCGGTGTCGAACTCGGGCGCGGCGGGCGCCGCCGGGGGCAGAGGGTCGTCAGCAAGCGATGCCGCGGCCGCTGGCACCGGGGCGGCTGGCTGTGTCGCCGCAGGCGCGCCGCCGCGCCAGTGGTCGTTGGCATTGAAAATATGCAGGCAGGCACCACAGCGCACGGCGCCCCTGGCGATGGCCAGTTGGGCGTCGGTCACGCGAAAGGCGGTCGCGCACTTGGGGCACTGGGTAATTTTCTGGGTCATGGCCGTCGCGGGCGTGGGGCACTTGTGCAGTGTAATGGTTTCCGGCCAGGTTTCACCTGCGCTTTCATTGGCTTGTCGGGATTTTGTGAGGTCAATCCGACGCCGGGCCGCCGCGCCGGTCGCCGCTCAGCAATACCCACTCCTCGCGCTGCGTCGGCGACTGCATGGCGAAGTGCGGGCGATAGGCGCCGGCGACGGTTTCCGCCTGGCTGGCCAGCAGCCCCGACAGGGCCAGCCGGCCGTTGGCCGCAGTGAGCGCGGCCAGGCGCGGCGCCAGCGCGATCAGCGGGCCGGCGAGGATATTGGCGACCGTGATATCGGCGCGCCAGGTGGCGTCCACGTCGCCCGGCAGACAAGTGATCAGGCGCGCGTCGGCGATGCCGTTGCGGCGCGCGTTGTCGCGGGTGGCCGCCAGCGCCTGCGGGTCGTTATCCACCGCCAGCGCGCGCTCGGCGCCCAGCAGCAGAGCCGCGATGGCGAGGATGCCGGACCCGCAACCGTAGTCGATCACTGTTTTGCCGCGCAGGGTCTGCTGATCCAGCCAGGTCAGGCACAGCGCGGTGGTGGGGTGCGTGCCGGTGCCGAAGGCCAGCCCCGGGTCCAGCAGCACATTGACCGCGCCGGGTTCCGGGGGCGGTGTCCAGGAGGGGCAGATCCACAGCCGCTGGCCGAAGCGCATGGGCTGGTAGTGACTGGTCCAGGCCCGGCTCCAGTCCTGGTCCTCGAGGATCTCCAGGCGGTGGTCGGGCAGCGTGCCCAGCGCGGCGCTCAGCGTCGCCAGCAGGGCGGCACTGTCGGTATCGGCGCTGAACAGGCCGATCACCTGCACCCGGTCCCACAGCGGGGTCTCCCCCACGGCGGGTTCGAATACCGGTTGATCGGCCTGGTCGGCCAGGGTCACCGCCTCGGCGCCAGCGGCCAGCAGGGCGTCCTCGGCGGCAGCCACGGCGGGGCGCTCGCAGTGCAGAATCAACTGCAGCCAGCTCACGGGCGGGCTCAGCCTTTCAGCTTCTTTTCTAGATAGTGAATGTTCACACCACCCTTGCGGAACGCCGCGTCGCGGACCAGCCGGCGATGCAGGTCCTGGTTGGTGCGGATGCCCGACACCAGCAGCTCGTCCAGCGCGCCGCGCATGCGGTTCAGGGCCTCGTCGCGGGTTTCGCCAAAGCTGATGATCTTGGCGATCATCGAGTCGTAGTTAGGGGGTACGGTGTAGCCGCTGTAGAGATGCGAATCGACGCGTATGCCGGGCCCGCCGGGGGGGTGGAAGTGGGTGACCTTGCCGGGGCAGGGCAGAAAGCTCACCGGGTCCTCGGCGTTGATACGGCACTCGAAGGAATGGCCGCGAAAGCGCACGTCGCTCTGGGTCAGCGACAGTTTCCGGCCCGAGGCGATCAGCAGCTGCTCCTTGACGATATCGACCCCGGTGATCATTTCGGTGACCGGGTGCTCGACCTGAACGCGGGTGTTCATCTCGATAAAGTAGAACCGGCCGGCCTCGTACAGGAACTCGAAAGTGCCCGCGCCGCGGTAGTTGATATCGACACAGGCCTTGACGCAGCGGTTGGCGACCTCGTTGAGGGTGTCCTCGGGGATATCCGGCGCCGGCGCCTCTTCCAACACCTTCTGGTGGCGACGCTGCAGCGAGCAATCGCGGGCGCCCAGATGAATGGCGTTGCCCTGGCCGTCAGCCAGTATCTGGATCTCGACGTGGCGCGGGTTCTCGAGGAACTTTTCCAGGTAGACCGTGGCGTCGCCAAAGGCGCCTTCGGCCTCGCTCTGGGTCACGAACACGGCGTTGAGCAGGGCCGCCTCGCTGTGCACGACGCGCATGCCGCGTCCGCCGCCGCCGGCCGCAGCCTTGACGATCACCGGGTAGCCGATCTCGCGGGCCAGACTCAGCGTCCGGTCGTTGTCGTTGGTCAGCGGCCCGTTGGAGCCCGGCACGGTGGGCACGCCGGCTTCGCGCATGGCGCGGATGGCCGAAACCTTGTCGCCCATCAGGCGGATAACGTCGGCGGAGGGCCCCACGAAAACAAAACCGCTCTTCTCCACCTGTTCGGCAAACGCGGCGTTTTCCGCCAGAAAGCCATAGCCGGGATGGATGGCGACGGCGTCGGTCACTTCAGCGGCGCTGATAATGGCGGGCCCGTTGAGGTAGCTGAGCGGCGAGGGCGCGGGGCCGATGCAGACCGACTCATCGGCCAGGCGCACATGCATCAGTTCGCGGTCAGCCTGGGAGTAAACGGCCACGGTCTTGATGCCCAGCTCGCGGCAGGCGCGCAGGATGCGCAGCGCGATTTCGCCGCGGTTGGCGATAACGACTTTTTCGAGCATGGAATGATCCTTTGGCGGGTGACGGACGGGCATGGGATGGTCAGACGATGGTCAACAGCGGCTGATCGAACTCCACCGGTTGCCCGTTCTCCACCAGGATGGCTTCCACGACGCCGGATTTGTCGGCCTCGATCTGGTTCATCATTTTCATGGCCTCGACGATGCACACCACGTCGCCCACCTTGACGTGCTGGCCGACCTCGACAAACGCCGGCGAGCTGGGCGAGGGCGCGCGGTAGAAAGTGCCAACCATGGGCGACTTCAGCGTGTGGCCGCTGAGGGCGGGCTTGGCCTCGGGCTCGGCTTCCACGGTGGCTGCCGCCGGCGCAGGCGCATAAGCCTGGGGCTGGGGCGCGTACATCGGCTGCGGATAGGCCGCCATCATCGGCTGGCCGCGACCGGCATTGCGGCTGATGCGCACCGACTCTTCGCCCTCCTTGATCTCGATTTCGTCGATGTTGGATTCTTCCAGCAGCTCGATCAGCTTTTTGACTTTGCGAATATCCATCAGTAGCTCTCGTGGTTGTGTGTCAGTCGCGAATGAAACTCAGCTTTCCAGGCGGCTCAGCGCAGCCTGCAGCGCCAGCAGATAACCCTCGGGTCCCAGGCCGCAGATCACCCCGACCGCGATGTCGGAGAAATAGGAGCGGTGCCGGAACGGCTCGCGGGCATGCACATTGGAAATATGTATTTCGATAAAGGGTATGGCGACCCCCAGCAATGCGTCGCGCAGGGCGATGCTGGTGTGGGTGAACGCACCGGGGTTGAGCAGTATGAAATTGACCCCTTCGGTGCGGGCATCGTGGATGCGTTCAATCAACTCGTACTCGGCGTTGCTCTGCAGGCTCAGCAGGTGGTGGCCCGCGGCCCGGGCGGTATCCGTCAGCTGGCGGTCGATATCGGCCAGGCTGGTACGGCCGTAAACCGCGGGCTCACGGGTGCCCAGCAGATTCAGGTTGGGCCCGTGCAGGACCAGGATAGTCGCCATGTTATTGCCCTCTGCCCCCCGGCTGAGACGGTGGCGCGCATTGTGCCGCAAACGCTCCGGGCCGTGCAAAAAATTTCCGGTTTTAGGACGTTGGCGGCAATTACGCGGGTTTTGAGGCCTTTTGCCGGTTGCCCCGTCGGACCCCGGCCGCCGCAAGCCATCTGTCAGCTGGCAGTGGCTGCACCGCGCTCATTGCCCCGCGCCGGCTTCGCCCCACGCATGGCGCATCTGGGAAACATGCGCCATAAGCCGGGAAAGTCAAGAAATTCGCCGGTCAATTGATGGTAAAGGCCGGCGCCGGTATGCCGGCCTGTTCGATCAGCGGGCGCAGGTGGTCCTTGCGCAGCAGCTGCGGCAGGATCACCGGCTCGGCGGCATCCGGCGCGAAATAGAGGTACAGCGGCACGCCGTTGCGGCCATGGCGCGCCAGCAGGGCGGTGATGGCGGGGTCCGCCCGGGTCCAGTCGGCCTTCAGATAATGAATCCCGGCGCGCTGGAAACCGTCGCGGATCTCGCTGTCGCTCAGGGTCAGGCGCTCGTTGGCGAGGCAGGTCAGGCACCAGTCGGCGGTGGCATTGATAAACACCGGCACGCCCTGGCCGCGCAGGTCGTTGAGGCGCGTTTCGCTGTAGGGCTCCCAGCTGGCGGCCGTAGCGGCCTGCTCGACCCGCAGCAGGGGGTTGGCCAGCAGTGCGATGACCAGTGCCGCGGCCGTCGCCGCCAGTGAGCGCTGCAGCAGGGAGCCCCGCCGCCACAGCCAGGCGGCCAGCAGCAGGCCGAGACAGCCCGCCAGTACCAGCGCCAGGGCGTCGACGCCGCTCTGGCGTCCCAGCACCCACAGCAGCCAGATACAGGTGGCATACAACGGGTAGGCCAGCAGCTGCTTGAAGGTTTCCAGCCAGCGCCCGGGCCTGGGCAGCCAGGCCAGCCAGCCCGGTACCAGGCACAGAATCAGGATAGGGGCCGCCATGCCCAGCCCCAGCGCGGCGAATACCGTCAGGGTCACGGGGGCCGGCTGGGTCACGGCAAAGCCCAGCGCTGTGCCCATAAAGGGCGCGGTGCAGGGGCTGGCGACCAGCACTGCCAGTGCGCCGGTAAAGAAGCTCCCGCCATAGCCGGGGCGCTGGGTCAGGCCGGCGCCCAGATTGGCCAGCCCGCCGCCCAGCTCGATGGCGCCGGACAGGTTCAGCCCCAGTATGAAAAACAGGTAGATCAGCGCCGCAATAAACCACGGTGACTGCAGCTGAAAGCCCCAGCCGGCCGCTTCACCGGCGCCGCGCAGGGCGACCAGTATCGCCGCCATCGCGACAAAGCTGAGCACCACGCCGAAGGTGTAGCTGACCCCGTGCAGCGCATGGGAGTGCTGGTCGTCGCGCACAAAGCTGAGCACTTTGAGGCTCAGCACGGGAAACACGCAGGGCATCAGGTTGAGAATCAGGCCGCCCAGCGCGGCAAATACCGCCATCAGCCACAGCGGCTGGCCCGCGCCCGGCGCTGACGGGGGCGCGGCGGGCGGCGTGGCCGCGCGCGCCGGCGGGGCGTCCGTCTCCAGCGGCATGGCGCCGTCGCGCAGCTCGAAATGGCGGGTGCGCGGCGGGTAGCACAGGCCGGCGTCGGCACAGCCCTGGTAGCTCACGACCAGCTGCCCGCTCGCTTCCGGCGGCAGATCGTCGAGGGGCACGGCGAGCTGGTGGTAATAGACCTGGGTGCGGCCGAAGTATTCGTCTTCGTGCAGCTTGCCGGCGGGCAGCTCCGGTGTCAGGGTGCGGCGCGTGGCGCCGTCCTGTACGCTCAGTTCGAGCCGGTCGCGGTACAGGTAGTAGCCCTCGGCGATCTCCCACACCACCACCAGCGCCCCCGAGGCCTGGCGGTCGAAGCTCAGTTGATAGGCCTGGTCGACGGCGAGAAATTCCGGCTCGGCGGCTTGACGGCCGGCAAAGGGGTCGTTGGCCTGCGCGCCGCCGACAAAGAGCAGCGCCAGCAACAAAAGACCGGTGAAATGAGTGAAAATACGCGTTGGCATCGGCAGACTGACCCGTCAATTGGCGGCGAGGGTTTGAAGCCCCTGGTGGACAGGAGTTCCCGAGTCGGTTGAATGTTGGTCGAGACTGCTCAGTATTGTACAGGAAGCCGCTAATTGCTCTGGATTGCTAATACCTGGCGCCGCGCAGCGGTGGTCATTGTCTGTGTGACAGGTGTCGCGGCCTGTGCATCGCGTTCCCCCGCCACGGCGATCCCCGCCCCCGAGCCGGCGCCTGTGACGGTGGCTCCAGCGCCTGCGTCCACACCGCCTGCACGGGCCTGGTCCAGGGCGGATCAGATCGCTGAATTGCTGGCACTGGCCGAGGCGGCACTCGGCCAGGATCGCCTGCTGACGCCGGAGGACGACGCGGCATTTACCTATTACCGCGACGTGTTGCGACTGGATTCCGCGAACCCGGCGGCGCACGCCGGCATGCGTCGCATCACCGCGCGCTATTTCCAGCTGGCGGAGAGCCAGTGGCGGGCGGGCAATATCGACGAGGCCGAGCGCATGCTGGCGCGCGCCCAGCAGGTCGCCGCCACTCCCGGCCAGGTCGCCAGGCTCAAGGCCGGCTGGCCTGTGCCGCGTCGCCCCGACAACAGTTTTCCGCTGGATACCACCGCTCTCACCGCGCGCGGCGCGGCGAGACTGGCGCGCCTGGGCGAGCTGGCGCGGCGCGCGGAAACCGCTGACTCACGGCTGCTGATCGTGGCCCGCAACGATGCGGAGGGGCGCTGGATATATCAGCAGATGCGCGACGTCGTGCCCGGCTACCGGTTGCGCGGCAATATCGAAATCGGCGCGCGGCCCCGCGTCGTGCTGATCGATCTGGACCCGTAGCGCGGCTCAAGGGCCGCCGGCGTGGATATTGACGTGAATAACGTGACCCTGAACAAGGAGTGATGTGGCAGTGAAATGGCTGTTGGTTCTGACTCTGGTGGCGTTGAGTGCGCCCGGCTTTGCCCAGCTGCGGCTGGAGGACGCCCGCCTGCGCGGCCTGCCCCCGGGACAGACCGCGACGGCGGGCTATGCCCTCGTCAGCAATGGCGGCGATAGCGATATCGTGATCGTCGCGGCGCATACTGCGGTGGCGGACCGCGTCGAGATGCACGCCCACCGCCATGCTGCCGATGGCATGATGGGCATGGTGCGCGTCGAGCAGGTGCGGGTGCCCGCCCAGGGACGCTTTCGCTTTGAGCCCGGCGGACATCACCTGATGGTGATAGGGCTCAAGCGCCCTCTGCTGGACGGGGAAAATGTGCCGGTTACGCTGGTTTCCGACACGGGGTTAGAATACGAGGCCAGTTTCCAGGTGATCAGTGTGTTGCGGGAATCCACCGAGCATTCGCATCACTGAAACACCAGGCAGGTGGCTTAAGCCATGTGCCACAAGGCCACATGGCAGAATCGGGAGAGCGCATCAGTGGACAGGTCGTCGCTCGGCGAACGCGTGAGCAGTCTTCGCGAAGAGGCAAAGGATTTCATCGGGCCCGGCTGGACCGTGCGCCTGCTGGTGGCAGGCGTGGTGCTGTACCTGCTGCTGGCGGTGCTGGTGGGGATGTACTGGAGCCGTACGCCGGACCTGTTTGAGGTGACGGCCGATGCTCGCGACACCGTGGGCGTGGCGACCACCCGGACCCTGATTCAGGTCTCTAGAACGCTGCTGGACAAGCCCGGTGGTTTTGTCAGCAACGACATCCTGCCCCCCGGCGTGTGGCTGGATAACGTGCCTAATTGGGAGTACGGGGTGCTGATCCAGGTGCGCGACCTGACCCGCGCTCTGCGCGAGAGTTTCAGCCGCTCCCAGTCCCAGTCCCGCGAAGATGTCGATCTCGCCCGCGCCGAGCCGCGCCTGAATTTTTCCAACCGCAGCTGGGCCGTGCCCGCCAGCGAGTCGGAATACCGCGACGGCATCAGGCACCTCAGCCGCTACCTCAAACGCCTGTCCGACTCCGAGGACAGCCAGGCCCAGTTCTACGCCCGGGCCGACAATCTGCGCTACTGGCTGGCGATCGTCGACTCGCGCCTGGGCAGCCTGTCGCAACGCCTGAGCGCCAGTGTCGGCGCGCCGCGGTTCAACACGGATCTGGCCGGTGACGCCAGCGCGCGGCAGTCCACGGCGGCCGCCGGGCAGATCGACGTGCGCACCCCGTGGCTGGAAATTGACGACGTATTTTTCGAAGCCCGCGGCACCACCTGGGCGCTGATACACTTTTTGCGCGCGGTGGAAATCGATTTTGCCGACGTGCTGGCCAACAAGAACGCCGCAGTCAGCCTGCGCCAGATCATCCGCGAGCTGGAAGCCACCCAGCAACCGCTGTACAGCCCCATCGTGCTCAACGGTTCAGGCTTCGGGGTGCTGGCCAATCACTCGCTGGTCATGGCGTCCTATGTCTCGCGCGCCAACGCTGCCATTGCCGATCTCAGAGATCTTTTGTCACAGGGGTAGACCATGAAGCTATTGGGAGTTTTCGCATTGACCGCATTGCTGGGCGCCTGCGCGCTGAGCCCGCAGCAGGTGGTGCTGCAGCCCACGCTGACCTACAGCGGCGAGCGCGTACAGAGTGCCAGGCCCGTGATCGTGAGTGTGGTGGATGGCCGCGACCAGGCCGTGCTGGGCACCCGCGGCGGGGTTTACGGTGATACCAGCGTCATCACCCTGGCCAATGATCTCAGCGAGGCGCTGACCCGCGCGCTCAACGCCGGCCTCGCGGCCCAGGGCTACGCGGTTAACACCAGCAATATGGACGACGCGGTGCGCCTCAAGGTCACGGTGGAGGAACTGCGCTACACGACGCCAGAAAAAGGCGTGGCCGCCAAGGCGACGGTCAAGGCCGGCGTCAAAGCCGATGCCTATTTCGGGGACAGCCATTTCGAGGGGCGCTACGGGGTGAGCAAGGAAAAGAGCTTCGTCGCCCGTCCCGGTATGGAAGACAACGCCGAACTGATCAATGCCGCCGTCACCGAAGCACTGGAGCGCATGTTTGCCGATCCCAAGCTGCGCGCCTTCCTGCAGGGTAGTGCCGGTTTGTAGCGGTCGGCTGCGGAGCGGCCGCCCGACAGGGGGCCGCGCCCGCTACCGGTAGCGCATGCGCGTGCCCATCTCGTGGGACAGGCGCAGTTCCATCGCCCCCAGCGCCTTGGGGAAGTAACACCCGGAAATTTTCGCCTCGACGATGCTCGCGCCCTCCAGCTGCGCATTGCGAAAGTCGATGCCGCGCAGGTCGCTGTTGCGGAAGTAGGCGTCACTGAAGTCCAGTCCGTCGGCATTCAGATTGCGCAGATCCAGGCCCCGATAATCGCCTCCGGCCAGGACGGCCTGTTCGCCGGCCTGCCGCCGCCGGTTGAACTCCTCGATCTTCTCCTCCCGCAGCAATTGGTACATGGGATTGTTGTGTATCACGGGTTTGGGCATGGGTAGACCTCCACTGAATGGCACACATCACTATAGCCAGTGTCTGGCGCCCTGCATTTGCCCGCCGTACCGGTGCGGCCTCCGGCGTGATAGCTCGCGGCTATCAATAGTATAAATATATTCATTTGGACTAATTGATAGTCAATTCGTATGATTTACCCACGCATACCGATGCCGTAACCCAGTCCCAGGAGGACCCTATGTCACTTATCAATACCAAGATCAAACCATTCAAGGCCACCGCCTTTCATCGCGGTGAGTTTGTGCCGGTCAGCGATGCCGACCTCAAGGGCAAATGGTCCGTGGTGGTGTTCTATCCGGCGGACTTTACCTTTGTGTGCCCCACCGAGCTGGGCGACCTGGCGGACAACTACGCCGAGTTCAAGAAAATGGGTGTAGAGATCTATTCGGTGTCCACCGACACCCACTTCACCCACAAGGCCTGGCACGACGCCTCGGACACGATCCGCAAGATCGAGTACCCGATGATCGGTGACCCCACCGGCACACTGGCCCGCAACTTCAACGTGATGATCGAGGAAGAGGGCCTGGCCCTGCGCGGCACCTTTGTGATCAACCCGGAAGGCGAGATCAAGATCTGCGAGATCCACGACCTGGGTATCGGCCGCGACGCCGGCGAGCTGTTGCGCAAGGTCAAGGCGGCCCAGTACGTGGCGGCCCACCCCGGTGAGGTGTGCCCCGCCAAGTGGCGCGAAGGCGAGGAAACCCTCAAGCCTTCGCTGGATCTGGTCGGCAAGATCTGACCCGGACGCCGGCGCCCCGCGGCGCCGGCTTCTTCAAAAGAGAGTATTCCGCGGCGCGCGCAGCGGGCCACAAGCCACGCGCGCGCCTCGACACAAGCTACGACGAGGACAGGCCTATGTTGGACAGCACACTCAAAACCCAGTTGCAGGCGTATCTCGAGCGCCTAGTGGATCCCATCGAACTGGTGGCGTCCCTGGACGACAGCGCCAAAAGCGCCGAAATGCACAGGCTGTTGCAGGATATCGCCGGCCTGTCGTCAAAAATTTCCGTGGCCGAGGGCGATGCGGATCGCCGGCCGTCCTTTGCCATACACTGCAACGGCGAGCCCAGCGGCGTGACCTTCGCCGGCATTCCCCTGGGCCACGAGTTCACCTCGCTGGTGCTGGCGCTGCTGCAGGCCAGCGGCTATGCCCCCAGGGTCAGCGACGAGGTCATCGCCCGGATCCGCGCCCTGGATGTCGATCTCGACTTTGAAACCTATGTCTCCCTGAGCTGCCAGAACTGTCCCGACGTGGTGCAGGCGCTGAACCTGATGGCGGTGCTGAACCCGCGCATTCGCCACACCATGATCGACGGCGCGGTGTTCGAGGCGGAAGTCACGGCGAAGAATATCCTCTCGGTGCCCACCATTTACCTGAACGGCGAGCACTTCGGCCAGGGCCGCATGAGCGTCGAGGAGGTGCTCGCCAGGGTCGACACCGGTGCAGCGGAGCGTGACGCCGCCGCGCTGGCCGCCCGCGATGCCTATGATGTGCTGGTGGTGGGCGGCGGGCCCGCCGCAGCCGCAGCCGCGGTCTACGCCGCCCGCAAGGGTGTGCGCACGGGGCTGGTGGCCGAGCGCTTCGGCGGTCAGGTGCTGGACACCCTGGCCATCGAGAACTTTATCTCGGTGCCCCGCACCGAGGGCCCCAAACTGGTTGCGGCCATGGAACAGCACGTCGCCGATTACGCGGTGGACGTGATGAACCACCAGCGCGCCACGGGCCTGGTTCCGGCACGCCAAAGCGACGACGGCCTGGTGCATATCCAGTTGGCCAACGGCGCCAGCCTGCGCAGCAAAAGCGTCATCCTGTCCACCGGTGCCCGCTGGCGTGAAATGAACGTGCCGGGGGAGCGCGAATACCGCGGCAAGGGCGTGGCCTACTGCCCGCACTGTGACGGCCCGCTGTTCAAGGGCAAGCGGGTCGCGGTGATCGGCGGCGGCAACTCGGGCATCGAGGCCGCGATCGATCTGGCGGGTATCGTCGAGCATGTCACGGTGCTGGAGTTCGACGACAAGCTGCGCGCCGACGCGGTACTGCAGAAAAAACTTGCCAGCCTCAGCAACGTGGATGTCATCGTCTCGGCGCAGACCACCGAGGTCACCGGCGACGGCCAGAAGATGACCGGCCTAGTGTATACGGACCGCACCAGCGGCGCGGTACACAGCCTCGAGCTGGCCGGCGTCTTCGTGCAGATCGGCCTGCTGCCCAACACCGACTGGCTGCGGGATACGCTGGCCCTGACGGCCCGTGGCGAGATCGAAGTGGACGCCCGCGGCCAGACCTCACTGCCCGGCGTATTCGCCGCCGGCGATGCCACCACCGCGCCCTTTAAGCAGATCATCATCGCCATGGGCAGCGGCGCAACGGCCGCCCTGGGCGCCTTCGACCACCTGATGCGCAATTCGGTGGCGGAGCGTGTGGAGGAGGCGGCGTGACAGGGGCGCTGGACGTCTGACGTCGGATGTCTGACGTCTGACGCTTTGGCCGGTGCGAGATTGCCGGGAGACGGGAGACGCAACTGCGGGGTGCCTTCGATCTGGGGCATCCCGGCGTCGAGCCCTGTACTCCGCAATATCGCGGTCTCGCGTCGTTCGGGCGGGCTGGACGTCTGACGCTGGACGCTTAAGGAAAGACGGAAGACGGAAGACGGAAGACGCTAAACCAGTGCCTTCGATTGGAGGTCTGGCGTCGAGCCGAATGCCCTCAAGCCCGGCAACTTCGCATCGTCAGTTCGTGAGCTATCAATCGTCAGGCGTTCTGCCCTGTAGTTGTGCCTGGCGCTTGACGCTTAAGGCGAGACGGGAGACGGGAGACGCAACTGCGGGGTGCCTTCGATCTGGGGCATCCCAGCGTCGAGCCCTGTACTCCGCAATATCGCGGTCTCGCGTCGTTCGGGCGGGCTGGACGTCTGACG
>JAVEVZ010000325.1:0-3300 GCA_034004805.1 Spongiibacteraceae bacterium
AGCCGGTCGATGTCGCGCAGCAGCGCGCCACCCCCGGTCAGCACAATGCCCGACTCGGCAATATCCGCCGCCAGCTCCGGTGGCGCCTGCTCCAGCGCGCGCTTCACCGCCTGCACGATCGTAGTCAGGGGATCCTGCAGCGCATCCAGCACTTCTTCGCTGTTGAGGGTAAAACTGCGCGGCACCCCTTCGGCGAGGTTGCGGCCGCGCACATCGATCTCGCGCAGCTCGCCTTTGAACGCACAGCCGATCTCCTGCTTGATGCGCTCCGCCGTGGCGTCGCCGATCAGGCTGCCATAGGTGCGCCGCACATAGGACACGATGGCCTCGTCAAAGCGGTCGCCGCCGATGCGTATGGAGTCGGAGTAAACCACCCCGTTCAGAGAGATGATCGCAATTTCCGTGGTGCCACCGCCGATATCCACCACCATCGACCCGGTCGCCTCCTCGACCCGCAAGCCGGCGCCGATGGCTGCCGCCATGGGCTCCTCGATCAGGCGCACCTCGCGGGCGCCGGCGCTGAGCGCCGACTCGCGTATTGCCTTGCGCTCCACCTGGGTGGACTTGCAGGGCACGCTGATCAACACCCGCGGGCTGGGCGGAAAGAAGCTGTGCTCATGCACCTTGGCGATAAAGTGCTGCAGCATTTTTTCGGTGACCTGGAAGTCGGCGATCACGCCGTCCTTGAGCGGGCGGATGGCCATGATATTGCCCGGTGTGCGGCCCAGCATGCGCTTGGCCTCGGCGCCTACCGCCTCAATGATCTTCTGGCCGTTGTGTATGCGTATAGCAACCACGGAGGGCTCATCCAGCACGATGCCCTGATCGCGCACATAAATGAGGGTATTGGCGGTACCGAGGTCGATGGATAAATCGTTGGAAAACAAGCCGCGCAGTTTCTTGAGCACAATAGATTCCCGTCACCCTGTAAGCCTCGCCTCACCGATGCGGCGCGCCACTGCGACGCCGCCCTCGGCACAACCCACCCCTGTTTCCAGGGCCGCTTTTGGCAAAGCGGCCTGCGGTGGATCCCCCGACCTGCGACCGCCTGGCGCGAGGAAACCGTAAGCTGTTGTTAGCCTTGGCTAAAAGCCGAAACTCTAGCAACCGCGGGCATTCAGGGCAAGGCGCAAATGTGGTAAGTTTACCCACTTTCCGCGTCCCGCCCCGGCCGCGCCAGTTTACTGCGTTTCGGAGACCCCATGCCCATCGATCAAGACGCCATTGCCAGTGTCGCGCGGCTGGCGCGCATCCGCGTCGCGCCCGAGGAGATGCCGGCGCTCACCGCGCGCATCAATACCATCCTCGCCATGGTAGACCAGATGGCCGCGGTTGATACCGCCGGCGTCGAACTCATGGCCAATCCCTTTGACGCCCGCCAGCGCCTGCGCGAGGACGCGGTCACCGAGACCGACCAGCGCGCCGCCTTTCTCGCCATCGCCCCCGCCACCGAAGGGGGCCTGTACCTGGTTCCCAAAGTGATCGACTGACAAGGTGATCGACTGACATGCACCGTTTGACTCTTGCCGAGCAACGCCAGGGCCTGATCCGCGGCGACTTTTCCAGCCGCGAACTGACCGCACACTATCTGGCCCGCATCGAGCGCCTGGAGCCGGCCCTCAACAGTTTTATCAGCGTCACCGCCGAGGCCGCCCTGGCCGCCGCCGAGGCCGCCGACGCGACCCGCGCCCGCCACGGCAACGACAGCGGCCTGCTGCTGGGCCTGCCCATTGCCCACAAGGACATCTTCTGCACCGCCGGGGTGCGCACCAGCTGCGCCTCGAAAATGCTCGACAACTTCGTGCCGCCCTATGACGCGGCGGTGGTGGAGCGGCTCAGAGCCGCCGGCGCCGTGAGCCTGGGCAAGACCAATATGGACGAGTTCGCCATGGGCTCCTCCAACGAGACCAGCTATTACGGCCCGGTCAAAAACCCCTGGGCCACCGACTGCGTACCCGGTGGCTCCTCCGGTGGCTCGGCGGCGGCGGTGGCGGCACAGCTGTGCGCCGCGGCCACTGCCACCGACACCGGCGGCTCCATCCGCCAGCCGGCGGCCCTGTGTGGCATCACCGGCCTCAAGCCCAGCTACGGCCGGGTCTCGCGCCACGGCATGATCGCCTTTGCCTCGAGCCTGGACCAGGGCGGCCCCATGGCCCGCAGTGCCGAGGACGCCGCCCTGCTGCTGGCCGCCATGGCCGGCTTCGACGCGCGCGACTCGACCTCAATGGATGTCCCCGTTCCCGACTACCGCGCGGCGCTGGGGGACAGTCTCGAGGGCCTGCGCATCGGCCTGCCCGGCGCGTACTTCAGCGCCGGCCTGGACCCGGCCATTGAACAGGCCGTGCGCGCGGCGCTGGCGGAACTGGAAAAGCTCGGCGCCATCCTGGTGGATATCGAACTGCCCCACACCGAACTGGCAGTGCCCTGTTATTACGTCATCGCGCCCTCGGAGGCCTCCGCCAACCTGGCCCGCTTCGACGGCGTGCGCTACGGCTATCGCTGCGCCGACCCCGTTGACCTCGACGACCTCTATACCCGGACCCGCGCGGAAGGCTTCGGCGAAGAGGTCAAGCGGCGCATCTTTGTCGGGACCTACGCATTGTCCGCCGGCTATTACGACGCCTATTACCGCAAGGCGCAGCAGATCCGGCGCCTGATCCGCGAAGACTTTCTCAAGGCTTTCAAAACGGTCGACGTGGTCGCCGGGCCCACCACGCCCCATACCGCGTTCCGCTTTGGCGAGAAAATCGCGGACCCGGTCAGCATGTACCTGGAGGACGTCTACACTATTTCCGCCAACCTCGCCGGACTGCCGGCGCTGTCAATTCCGGCCGGTCTTGCCCAGCACAAACCGGTGGGCCTGCAGTTTATCGGCCAGGATTTTGCGGAGGCGCGGCTGCTCAATATCGGCCATCGCTACCAGCAGGTCACCGACTGGCACCGCCGCACGCCGGCCCTGGCACAGGAGGCAGGCGCATGAGCTGGGAAACCGTGATCGGCCTCGAAGTGCATATGCAGCTGGCCACCCGCAGCAAGATATTCTCCGGCGCCGCCACCGCGTTTGGCGCCGAGCCCAACACCCAAGCCTGCGCCGTCGACCTGGCCATGCCCGGCACCCTGCCGGTGCTCAATGCCGAGGCCCTGCGCTTGGCGGTGATGTTCGGCCTGGCCATCGGCGCCCATATCAATACCCGCTCGGTGTTCGAGCGCAAAAACTATTTCTATCCGGACCTGCCCAAGGGCTACCAGACCAGCCAGCTGGCGGAGCCCATCGTCGGCGCCGGCGCGATGGACATCACC
>JAVEVZ010000326.1:0-3272 GCA_034004805.1 Spongiibacteraceae bacterium
CCGCAGCAGCGGCGAGGCGACCCGGGCGCGCTGGCCCATGATCGTACTGCGCACCCCCACGGGCTGGACCGGCCCGCAGCGGGTGGGCGAACACCAGATCGAAGGCAGCTGGCGCGCGCATCAGGTGCCGCTCAGCGATGTGCACAACAACCCCGAACAACTGCGGCAGCTGGAAGCCTGGCTGAAAAGCTACGAGCCCGAAGCCCTGTTCGATGACAGCGGCCGGCTGCGCGAGGAGCTGCGCGCCCTGTCGCCCCGCGGCGCGCGCCGCATGGGCGCCAACCCCCACGCCAACGGCGGGCTGTTATTGCGCGAACTGCGCATGCCGGATTTCCGCGACTACGCCGTGCCGGCCGCCGAGCCGGCCCGCAGCCGCGCCATGAACACGCGCCCGCTGGGGGACTTCCTGCGCGACATCATGCGCGACAATCCAAGCAATTTCCGGGTCTTCGGTCCCGACGAAAACACCTCCAACAAACTCGACGCCATCTACGAAGTCAGCAAAAAACTGTGGCTGGCCGACTACCTGCCCGTGGACGATGACGGCGGTGAACTGAGCCCCGACGGCCGGGTGATGGAAATGCTCTCCGAGCACACTCTGCAGGGCTGGTATGAGGGGTATGTGCTGACCGGGCGACACGGCTTCTTCGCCACCTACGAAGCCTTTGCCCACATCATCGACTCCATGTTCAACCAGCACGCCAAGTGGCTGACCATCAGCAAGTCGCTGCCCTGGCGCGCCCCTATCGCCTCGGCCAATCTGCTGATCACCTCCACGGTCTGGCGCCAGGACCACAACGGCTTCACCCATCAGGACCCCGGGTTTCTTGATGTGGTGCTGAACAAGAACCCCGAGGTGACCCGCATCTACCTGCCGCCGGACGCCAACTGCCTGCTGTCCACGGCGGCGCACTGCCTCAAGAGCCACGACTATTTCAACGTGATCGTGTGCGACAAGCAGAACCACCTGCAGTACCTCGATATGGATGCCGCGGTGAAGCACTGCACCAAGGGCCTGGGCATCTGGGGCTGGGCCAGCAATGACCAGGACAGCGAGCCGGACGTGGTGATGGTGGGCTGCGGCGATGTCGCCACCCAGGAGGCGCTGGCCGCCACCGCGCTGCTGCGGGAGCACTTCCCGAGCCTGAAAATCCGCTTTATCAACGTGGTGGACCTGTTTCGGCTGGTGCCGGCGGAGGAACACCCCCACGGCCTGTCCGACGCCGACTTCGACAGCCTGTTCACTCGCGACAAGCCGATCATCTTCAACTTCCACGGCTATCCCTGGCTGATCCACCGCCTGGCCTATCGCCGCACCAACCACCGCAACCTGCACGTGCGCGGCTATATTGAACGCGGCAGCATCAATACCCCGCTGGAGCTGGTGATGGAAAACAATGTCGACCGCTTCAGCCTGGCGATGGATGTTATCGACCGGGTGCCCGGCCTCCACGACCGCGGCGCCCACGTCAAAGAGCGCCTGCGCGACCGCAAGATCGAATGCCGTCAGCACGCCCATGAGCACGGTATCGACAGCGCCGCCATGCGCAACTGGACCTGGCCGGACGGCAGTCTGGAATAACCACCCCCAACCTCGGCAGCCATGCACAACCGCAACACTCCATTCGGCCCGCCTCCCCAGCCCCGAAGGCTGGGATTCGGTGGCGCCGGCATGCTGCTGCCACTGGGGCTCTTTCTGGCGCTGTTCAGCGGCTGTGAGAACCTGCGCGAGAAGCCCATCGTCAGTCAGTCCGCGGACCTGCTGGACAAGGCGGGCAACGCCATTGCCAGCCAGGCCAAGGCCCTCAGCAACTGGAGCGCCAGCGAGCGCAGCGCCAGCTACACCCGCGAGGTCAACGCCCTGTTCGACCAGCCCTATATCGATCCGCTGACCCGCTACCTGGAGCGCTATCGCGACGACGCGTCCCGCGCCAGCCATCTACAGCGCGTGCTCGCGGAACGCGACGCCCGCTGCGCGCGCATCGCCCGCCAGTTCGACACCCGGCCCGCCACCGCAAAAACCCTGCAGCAGTTTCGCGCCGGTTACGCCTATTCCTGTCCCGATCAGGTCCACGCCTTCGCGCAGCGCATTGAGGCGCGCGCCCGCCCCGCCGAGGATGAGGCGGAGGCGCTGGCGCGCAACAACTGCTACCTGCTCACGACGATCCACAACTACAGCGCTGCACTGGACGCCTGCCGGGCGCCGGCCAAACAGGGCGACGTACAGGCGCAATTCAATATGGCGGTCATCGCCCGCGCGCTGCAGCAGTACCCCAAGGCATTGCACTGGGCGCGGGCAGCGGCCCCCGCCTCCGCCGACGCCGCGTACCTGCTGGGGCAGATGTATGCGGAGGGTGCCGGCGTCACTGCCGACCCCGCTCAGGCCCTGCAATGGTTCGAGGACGCTGCGAAACGAGGCCATGCCGCAGCCCAGTATGAATGCGGGCTTTACTACGCCCAGGGCCGCGGCACCGCAGTGGATATAGACGTCGCACTGCGCTGGCTGAAAATGGCAGCCAACGCCGAGCACCCGCAGGCCCAGGCCGAGCTGGGGCTGATGTATCTGCGCGGCACCGGCGTGGCCGTCAACGCCACCCAGGCGCGCACCTGGCTGATACGCGCCGCGCGCCAGGGCGAGGCCCGCGCCCAGTTCCAGCTCGGCGAGATCGCGCGCACCGGCCTCACGGCGGAGCCGAGTCCCGCCCAGGCGCTGGTCTGGTACGAGCTGGCCAGCCACAACGGCTATCCGGGCGCCAGCGCGGCGGCGACGGCCTTGCGCCCGCAGGTGAACAGGGCTGCATTCACTGACGCCCAGCTCGCCGTGCGCCGCATTCTGGACGGTGGCCGCTGATGCCCAGCTTGCACCATCGCCTGCGCGCGCGCCTGATGCCCGCGGTGCTGGACACCTCCAAGCAGCCCATCCTGTGGCTGCTGCTCACGCTCATCGCCGTGTTCGGCATCGGCATGCTGGTGCTGTCGTCCCTCAACCTCGACTACTCCCAGAAGGCGATGGCGGCACTGCGCAAAGCGCAGATCGAAGAGACCTTCCACGCCAGCCTGAACCGCATCGATGCCCAGCAGAGTCTGCACGAGCACTACACCGAAGACCTCGCCCGCCTCGGCGAACTGTTCTGGCAGTTGCGCCAGCGGCCGACCACCGGCCTGTCCAGCGCACTGCAGCAGACACTGGCGCAGAAGCTTCGCGATATCGACGATGTGTTCGGGCTCGGTATCTGGTTCAAGCCCGGGGAGTTCTCCCCCCTGACGCTGTA
>JAVEVZ010000033.1:0-15179 GCA_034004805.1 Spongiibacteraceae bacterium
ATGAACAAATGTCGTCGGACTTGGTGGTCATGGCAGTATCAGGCGCGCTGCTGCTGGTGGTTTTCGCGGCGATACTGGTGAGGCGGCGCTATCGGCAGCGCCTGGAGCGCCTGGCGCAGACTCGCGCGCTCTGCCGGTCGGCTGAGCAATTGCTGGGCATTGCGCGCGCCATTGCGCCCTTGCTGGACGATTACCGCGCTGTTGAACTGATGCTGACCATGGCTGCAAAGGCGGTCGATCACGCCCATCACCAAAATCCCAACGACCCCGGGGTCAATCGCGGCATTACGGCACTCAATGAACTCACAGAAGGGCTGCCCCGCCAGCTCGGCAGTGCAGCGCTGCCGCTGGTTTCCGAAGAACAGCTGGCGGCAGCCAACCAGCAGTTTGTCGAAGCCCAGCGCGCGGTGAGTCGCGCCGAACGGCACGCAATACTGCCGGAGTCGGAGGCCCAGGAGATGATACAGCACCTGGCCTGGCGGCTGCTCCAGCTCGGTGTCGATTGCCACAGCCACCTCGCAGCGACTGCGATGTCCCGCAATGACAAGTCCGCCGCGCATGAGCACTACCGTCAGGCCCTGCTGTTGCTGCGAAAATCCACCGACACGCGGGCCCAGCGCCACGATTTGATGCGCCGGATACGCGCCACGCTGGATGAGCTCGAAGCCACCAGCAGCGGCGCCAGCCTCATCAGCACCAGTCCCCGCAGCGGGCAGTCCGAGCACTGACCAGCGTCAATCGGCGGCTACCACCGGCACCGTTGTCAGCAGTCGGGCCTTCAACGCTTGCAGCGCAGCGGCCAGGCGTTCTACGGACTCCGCATCCCCCTGCTCGCGCCAGTAGGCGGCAACACGTCCGGGTGCCACTTCCACGGCCTGAACCTCGGCTGGTAACGCCGCGGCGATAGCAGGCCACCAGTCCGGCACCAGCGACGCCGAGGCGTCCTCAGCCGACTCCCAGCCCCCGTCCGCACTCCGTAGCCACAGCGCCGGTTGCCAGTGCGCCGAATGGTCGCGACTGACCATCAACGCATAGGCTGCGCCGAATTCCGCCGGCTCCCGGCGCACGCGCGCGCGGCGCCTCTGGGGCAGCGCTGTCACCCGCACCTCGAGTCCCGCGCGGCGCGCCGCCATACGCAGCGCCGCGTGCCGCTTGTCAGCCGCAGACGGACGCAACCAGGCAACAGGCCCCGCCACCAGGGCAATCACCAGTACCAACAGCAGCCATTTCACGGCTCACCCCTAAAATTAATATCGCGCAAACGTGCAGACGCACAGGATAGTGTTAAATTCCCACAGACAGCAGAACTTCCAAGTATGAGGAGCACGATATGGGCACATATAACACCATGCTAGTGGCAATAGATCTGTCTGAAGAGGCAGCCCAGGTCGTGGAGCGCGGCGTGTCGCTGGCCAAGGCCCAGGGCTGTGCGGTACACATTATTCACGTTATCGAGCCACTGAGCTTCGCTTACGGCGGCGATATTCCCATGGATTTTTCCGGTGTCCAGGAGGAAATCCAGCGCCAGGCCGAGGTGCAGTTGGCCAAGCTGGGGGCGCAATACGGTATCGACAAGGACCGCCAGCACCTGGTGCTGGGACGACCGGCCACTGAGATCCACGCCCTGGCGGAGGAACTGGCCGTGGATCTGATCGTGGTCGGAAGTCACGGCCGCCACGGCTTCGCGCTGTTACTGGGATCCACCGCCAACGGGGTGCTGCACGGCGCCAAGTGCGATGTGCTGGCCGTGCGGGTGGGCTGACCCCCCTTGGCTGGCTCCGCATGCGCGCTGGGCTACACTGAACGCTGCGGGGTTCCCCCGCGCTGTTTGATTACCGGCGAGAGGCCGAAGGCGATAGCTTCATGCGAGTGGTTGTTCTTTTGTGTTGTTTCGCGCTGTGTGCATCCCACGCGGTGGCGGACGCCGAAGCCCGGCGAGCCGATTATCAGCGCGCAGTGGAGTTGCTGCGCCAGGGCAGGCTGACCCAGGCAGAGACACTGACCGCGGGCCTGGCGGATTACCCGCTCGCCGTCTATCTCGAGAAAGCGTGTCTGGAGGCCAACCTCGCCAAGACCAGCCCGGCTGTCATCCGCGAGTTCCTGCAGCGCGAAGATGGCAGTGTCGCCGCAGACCTGCTCCGTGAACACTGGCTGCGCATGCTGGCGCAACGCGGCCAGTGGCAGGCATTCCTTGACAATTACCGCGAACTGCCCAGCACCGGGTTGCGCTGCCAGCGCCTGGAGGCCCTGTTCCAGTCCGGCGCCCACGCCCAGGCGCTGGTGGAGACCACTGAACTCTGGATGAGCAGCCGCTCGCTTCCCGACGCCTGTGACGCGCCCTTCAAACGCTGGCTCGCCGAGGGGCAGCAAACCCAGCCTCTGATCTGGGGGCGGCTGCTGCTGGCACTGGATGATGGCAACAGCCGCCTGGCGCGGTATCTGGTCTCCCGGCTGGAGGTTAAGAAGCGCGCCCTGGGTCAGCGCCTGCTGGCAGTCGACCGCCACCCCGCCAGCCTGCCCACACAATTGACCGGGGTCAGCGACCCGACAGACGCCGC
The DNA here is from genome assembly GCA_034004805.1 of Spongiibacteraceae bacterium. GTDB lineage: Bacteria > Pseudomonadota > Gammaproteobacteria > Pseudomonadales > CAMLJR01 > JAVEVZ01. The sequence continues at coordinate 2,559 of JAVEVZ010000033.1, forward strand.
AGACATCATCGCCCTGGGGCTGCGAAGGCTTGCACCGGTCGACCTGGAACTGGCCATGAGCTGGCTCGACCGGGCGGATCTGGGCGGACGTCTGTATGGCGAGCGCCGCAGCAAGGTGCTCCGCGCGCTGGCCGCCGAATATATCGCGTCGGGCGCCAATGCCCTGCCCTGGCTGCTGCGCCAGGATCCCAACGGCGACGACAGCTGGCTGCTCGACTGGCGTATCCGCCTGGCGCTCCGCGAAGCCAACTGGCTGGCGGCACGCCACTGGATTGCGCTGCTGCCGGAGGAGGTGCAACAGGATCCGCGCTGGCGCTACTGGTCTGCGCGAGCGACCCAGCTCAGTGGCGGAGACGACGCCCAGCCCGCCGCGCTGGCGGCACTGGAACAGCTCGCCGAAGAGCGCCACTACTACGGCTTTCTCGCTGCCAGCCGCCTGGGGCGCCCCCTGCAGTTCAATGATCGTCCGGACAGGCTCGCGCTGTCACTCGAAGAATGGCCCGCACTGCGCCGCGCCCAGGAGTTCTATCTGATGGGTCAGACCCAGGCCGCCTGGCGTGAATGGCGCGCCGCAACACTCGCCATGACACCCGAGCAACTGGGTGCCGCCGCGCGTCTGGCCTCCACCTGGGGCTGGCATGACCGCGCCATCCACACCGCTGTGGCAGCCGGCGGCAGCGACGATCTGCAGGTGCGCTTTCCACTGGCCTACCAGGACAGCTTTCAGAAAGCCGCGGACAAGCTTGGCCTGGCCCCCAGCCTGCTGTTTGCAGTAGCCCGCCAGGAGAGCGCCTTCGCGTCTCATGTGCGCTCGCCCGCCGGGGCACTGGGCCTGATGCAGCTGATGCCAACTACCGCCCAGCGCGTGGCGGGCGACGCCCGGCTCGCGCAATCCACCTTGCTGCAACCGGAAGAAAATATTCGCCTGGGCAGCCGCTACCTCGCCAGCCTGCTGGAGACCTTTGCGGGCAACCGGGTCTTGGCTGCTGCCGCCTATAACGCCGGGCCACAGCGCATCAGCCGGGTTCTGGAGCGCCAGCCCCAGGCGCTGCCCTTCGATATCTGGATAGAAACTCTGCCCTACTACGAGACCCGCGAGTACGTGAAAGGGATACTGAGCTTCACGGCGATCTACGACTACCGACTGGGCGTTGCGCCCCGCCTGCTCAGCGACAACGAGTTGCGTATCGGCAGCCCCGAAACGCTACTGACACAGGTTGCGCCCGCACCTCGATAAAGGGTCATCTCACTGGCGGTCAGTGGCAGCTTGCAGGGCCCTGGCGCGTATCCGGCTCTGCGCGACGGCTGCCAGTGCGTCCGGCTGAAACTTGCTCAGGAAGTCGTCACAGCCCACCTGTTTGACCATCGCCCTGTTGAACTCGCCACTGAGGGAGGTGTGCAATACCACATAGAGATCGCGCAGGCGAGGATCGCTGCGAATTTCCGCGGTCAAGCGATAGCCGTCCATCTCGGGCATTTCCGCGTCGGTCACCAGCATCAGCAACCTGTCGGCCACCGTGAATCCGGCGTCGGCCCATGCCCGCAGCCGCTGTAGCGCTCTCAGGCCATTGGTCTCGACGCTGACCTTGAGGTCGAGCTGTTCGAGTACGCGCCGCGCCTGCTCCGTCGCCACTGGTGAATCGTCCACCACCAGCACCTCCATGCCGCGGGCAACCTCGCGGATATCCTGATCGAGCACGCCCTCGGATACGTCGGTGGCGAAGCTGACCAGCCCCGCGAGAACCTTCTCGACATCAATGATCTCGACAATTTCTCCGTCTACGCGGGTTATCGCGGTCAGAAAATGACCTCTGCCCGTGCCCGCCGGTGGCGACAGTATCTCGTCCCAGTTCATGTTGACGATGCGATCGACATCGCCAACCAGAAATGCCTGAACGCTGCGGTTGTACTCCGTAATGACAATATTGCGCGCCGGTGAAAGCGACAAAGGCCTTTTGCCAATGGCATCGGCGAGGTCAATTACCGGGATGGTTTTGCCGCGGACATGGGCCACGCCCGCGATGCAGGGGCTGCTGTGCGGCAGCAGGTTCAGCCGCGGCAGCGACATCACCTCCTGTACCTTGAATACGTTGATACCGTACTGCTGTCGCCCATGCAGACGAAACGTCAGCAGTTCTAGCCGATTGCGGCCCACCAGCTGTGTGCGCCGGTCAACGCTGTCGAGAATGCCCGCCATACTGGCTCCGAAAAATACTGACTCCGAACAACAGTGGCACCGGAGCACGGTAGTGTCGCAAACTGCACAACACGCCTTACACCCGTGGGGACGCACTGTCGGCGCCCGCAATATCCCTTGCAGTGTAGCCCAGTTGAACTATAGTTACGTAGTTCTCCAGCAGTAGGTAGAAATGAGCGACCAGACGGTACTTTTTGCCCGCCAGCCGATCTACGACGCCCAGCTCAACGTCGTAGCCTATGAGTTGCTGTTTCGCTCAGAGAACGGGCCGCACGCGGAAAACCTCATGCGGGGTGATCAGGCGACATCGCAGGTTATTATCAACGTTCTCTCAGGTCCCAGTCTCGATATCCTGCTGGACGGCAAACCCGCTTTTGTCAATTTCACCGGCAATCTGCTCAAAACACCGCCGCCCGTAAGCAGTGAGCACCTGGTCGTGGAGGTGCTGGAAGATATCGTTGTCGATGGCGAGACGGTCCGGGCGTTACTGGCGCTCAAGCGGAAGGGTTATTCCATCGCCCTTGATGACTACCGCGACCTGCCGACCATGCGGCCCTTTTTGCGCCTCGCCGATATCGTCAAGCTGGATATTCTCGACCTGGGGCTGGCGGAAACCGAGCGCGTTCTACAGGCCCTGAAGCCCTACCAGGTGCGCATCATTGCCGAGAAGGTGGAGACCTACGCCCAGTTCGAGGCCTGCAAGGCCATGGGCTGCGATTGGTTCCAGGGCTATTTTCTGGCCAGACCACAGCTGATACACGGGCGCCGTGTCAGCCCCGGACAGCAGGGCGTGTTGCGCCTGCTGGCACTGATGCAAAATCCAGACGTCAAGTTCGATGAACTCGAGAGCGTGATCGTCAGCGACCCTGCTCTGAGCTTCAAGTTGCTGAGCCTGGTCAACTCTGCACTGTTCAACCTGGCCAACGAAGTCGACTCCATCCAGCGCGCTATCACCATGCTGGGCCTGGAGCGCATCCGCAGCTGGGGATCGTTGTTGGCGCTGACAACCCTCGCGGAAAAACCCCGTGCACTGTCCGCCTGCGCGCTGCTGAGGGCACGCCTGTGCCAACGGCTGGGAGAGCAGGCAAATTCGACCACACTCGCCAAGCAAAGCCTGTTCACCATCGGTCTGCTGTCCACCCTGGACGCCTACCTGGACATGCCACTGACACAGATCTTCGAAACCATAGCCGCTTCACCTGCCGTGCGCGACTCCGTCCTGGAACGCAGCGGCGACGCAGGCTTGCTGCTGTCGATCGCCCAGCACATGGCCGACGGGAATATAAAGGATATCGACATCACCGCGCTGGCAACGCTGGGGATCGGAGCGGCGCAACTGGAACAGTTGTATATAGACAGTGTCGAATGGACTGAGCAGACCCTCGATCAGATATTTGTCTGAAACCATCTTCCGATCAGATAGCAAGGCACGGGTCACATGCCGGAATCAACCGGCCTTCCCGCTACCCGCGCGCGCCCGCAACCAGACCTGCAACTGCACGGCGTCAAAGGGCCAGTCCAGTTCCCGCCCCGTCGCCTCGCAAACCAGCACCGGGATACGCAGCGCATAGCGCGCCAGCAGGTCAGCGTCATCGGCGATATCGCGCTGGCAGAGCTGCTGGCCCGGCGGGATACCCTCGCTCACCAGTACATCGGCCAGCTCGCAGAGATGACAGCCCACGGTGCCGTACAGAATCAGATTGGCCACAGTTCCCCTCCGAAAAAAACAACAGCGCCAGTCTAACGTCACCATTGCTGTGTTTCAGCCCATCGGGCCACGCTTGCGCAAGCGCTGACCAGCGCCCCTGGGAGAATCATTTTTTTGTTATTTTTCATATAATTACAAGCAACAGCAGGCACATTGAGCAGGCCTGCAACGCCACCGGAACCAGGCGGAAATCAGGCGGCCGCCATCGCGCCCCCGCTCCACTATACTAGGCGTTTGATCTACAAAGCATTTTGGCCAGAGGCAGACCGCGATCCAATGCAGAAAATCGACCTTATCAAAATCTATAAGCGCAAGACGGCCCTGGTGGTGGACGACTATCCCGATATGCGCGGTTCGATACGGCGAATGCTGGTGAACTTTGGCGTCGAGACCGTGGACATGGCCGCCAACGGCGAAGAGGCGATACAGCGCTGCGAGGAGAAGCATTACGACATCATCCTCTGCGACTACAACCTCGGGGAGTCGAAAAATGGCCAGCAAATCCTTGAGGAGTTGCGGTACCGCAACCTGCTCAGGAATACCAGCCTGTATATGATGATCACCGCCGAGACCACCCGCTCCATGGTCTTCGGCGCGCTTGAGTATCAGCCCGACGAGTATCTGACCAAACCCTTCACCCAGGGCGTTCTACAGAAACGTCTGGACCGCCTGGTCCTGGAGAAAGAGGCCCTCTACGAAATCAACCAGGCCATGGACCAATTGGATTTCGAACGCGCCAACGCACTGTGCGATCAGTACATCAATGCCAGCACCCGCTTCGAGCAGAAATGCTACCGCATCAAGGCAAAATGCCTTTATGAAAAACAACGCTACGACCAATCCCGGGAAATCTATCAAAAAATGCTTCACGAGCGGTCCGTCGACTGGGCCGAGATCGGCCTTGGCAGGAGCCTGATCGCATTGGGCGAACTGGACCAGGCGGAAGCACTTTTCGAAAAGCTGGTGGACGACGGATGCCTCTCGCTGGAAATCTACGACCACCTCGCCGACATCCGCAATCGCAAAGGTGATGTGGCGGGCGCGCAAGGACTGCTTGAGAAGGCTATTGAAATCTCGCCCAACGCCATACTGCGTCAGCGCCACCTGGCAGAGATCAGCGAAGACAACGCGGACTGGGTCCGCGCGGAGAAAGCCCATCGCCGCGTGGTCAAGCTGGGCGCCCACTCCTGTTATGAGGAACCGGAAAACTACTTCAAGCTGGCGCGCTGCATATCAACCCAGCTGCGCGAGAGTGACGTCAAGGACAGCAGGCGCCTGCGCGACGCCGAGGATGTTCTCAACCGCGCGCGCCGCCGCTACAGCAATAACGAGCAGGTGCTGCTGCAATCGGAAATTATCAACGCCACGGTCTACGCCGATGCAGGGCAACTTGATGAATCAGCTCGACGCATAGCAGCGCTCGAGCAGCGGATTGAGCGCGCCGCCCGTCCACCCGCCGGTCTTTTCCTGGATGTGGTGAAGACCTATCGCGCCCTGGGCCAGCATGACAAAGCCACCGCCATCCTCAAGGATCTGGCCGCGAAGTACGAAGATGACGAGGCCGTATGTGACGCCATCGATCGCCTGGCGGAAGAGCCGCTGAGTCGGCGCGGCAAGGAGCAGGCGATTGAACTGAACCGCGAAGGCAAGGTTCTGTTTGCCGATCAGAATTATCAGCAGGCCATCGGGCTTTTCGACCAGGCGCTGAAACACTACCCCAACAATATCGCCGTCAATCTCAATTTGTTGCTGGCCCTGGTCAAGGAAATGAGCAGCAGCGGTGCTAGCCGGCGCCATGTGGAGCGCTGTGATCAACTGATCAAAAACATCGACCACATGGACAGTGGCCACACGCTCTATGAACGCTTCACCGTGCTCCGCAGTCACGTCGATAAGCTGCGTGCCGCCGCCCATTGATTGAAGGACAAAACGCGATGGCCGAAAAACCGGCACCCGACTTTTCGATGCTGCTGGCATCCAGCGTTCACGACATCAAGAATTCGCTGGGCATGCTGCTGGAAACTCTGGGGGAGGTGATTGCCGACGCAGACCTGACGGAGCCCGGCGAGCGGCGGCGCTTTGCGATACTGCAAGGGGAATCCACCCGCATCAACAACACATTGATCGCCCTGCTGGGTCTCTACCGCCTGGGCCAGGGTCAGATCAAGGCCCGCAGCGAGCAGGTGTTTGTGCGCGACTTCCTCGAGGAACAGATTGCTGGTCAACAGCTGTTGCTGGATATGCGCGGCCTGATTGCGACGTTACACTGCGACCCGGAGATGGACGCATGGTTCGACGCGCGGCTGATTGAAGGCGTGGTCAGCAATATTCTGGTGAATGCGGCAAAATACGCCCGAAAAACCATTACCATCAACGCATCGAAACCCGCCGGCACACTGCTTATAGAGATCTGCGACGACGGACCCGGCTACCCCGCGCCATTGTTGCAGGGCGCCGTAAGCCAAAGTATCGATTTCAGCAGTGGCAGCACCAGCCTGGGTTTGTATTTCGCGGAGAGCATTGCGCAGCTGCATGGCAAGGCTGCGCAGCGCGGACGCATAGAACTGGCGAATAACAGCGACGGCGGCGGCCGCTTTCGACTTTATCTACCCTGAGGATTCCGGCATGGCATACGACCGCGAGATGATTGCGCAAACCCTCAAAGTGGTGCGCCACTGCGCCGTTCTGGGACTGGAGGTTGCGGCGATCAGCGACGACAGCCTGACCCTGAAACTACCCTACAGCAGCGCCATCATCGGCAACCCGGAGACCGGCGTCATCCATGGCGGCGCCCTCACTACTCTGATGGACACCGCCTGCGGCTTTGTTATTCCACTGGTCGTGGGGCGCCTCGACATCTGCCCCACCCTGGATCTGCGCATTGACTATATGACCGCCGCCGAACCCGGCAAGCCGGTGTTCGGTCGCGCCAGCGTATACCGGCACACAGACAATGTGATTTTCTGTCGCGGCGTGGCGTTTCAAGAACCCGGTGAAACCATCATTGCCCACTGTGTCGCAACCTTTATGCGGCTGGCCCCCGAATCTCTGGAGCAGCACCCATGAATATCCACGCCGTCGTGCAGAACGCCCGCGCCAGCGGGAACTACCAGTCGGTCATTGAACAGATCCCCTACGCGAAACTGATCGGTATTGACTACATCACCCTGGGCGAAGAACTGGTCTACCGGCTGCCGGCCCGCGAAGACAACCTGGGCAACCCCACTCTGCCCGCGATCCACGGCGGGGTGATCGGCGGCTTTATGGAAATGGCTGCCATGCTGCACGTGCTGTTTACCCGAGAGACCAGCAGCGTGCCCAAGGTGGTGGATTTTTCCATCGACTACCTGCGACCCGGTCGCCACCGCGACAGCTTTGCCCGCTGCACCGTAGTGCGCCAGGGCAAGCGCATCGTGAACGTCTCGGTGCGCACTTGGCAGGAACACCAGGACGCACCGATAGCCATGGCCCGGGCGCATTTTCTGACGCGTTGAACGCGCTGGGACGGACTGCGGTTCAGGGCAGCTGTCGCACCTGTATCGCCTCGATCCCGGCGCCCGCCAGGGTGTCCGAGATCACGACGACCTTGTCACCGGTTTTCAAGCCGGCCTTCTTGCGCAACTGCTCGAACGCCGCGGCCAGTGTCAGCTCGGGATCCTGATGAAAATCGATGCGGTAGGCCATGACACTGCGCACCAGATTCATCTGGCGCCGGGTGCGGGAGTCGTTGGTAAATGCGTAGATCGCCGACTTGGGCGGCCGGCAGTTGGCAACATAGTTGGCGGTGCGTCCGCGCCGGGTAACGACTACGATACCCCGGGCATCGATCAGTTCCGCGAGGTGCACCGCACTGCCGGCAATATGCTGCTTGTCGTTTTCGGCGATCAGGCCATTGCTGAGCCTCAGCCCGACCCCCTTCTCTGACTCACGCGCGATGCGATCCAGATACTCCACGCAGCGGATCGGGTATTTGCCTATGGTGGTCTCGCCCGAGAGCATGATCGCATCCACCTCCTCGTACACCGCGTTGGCCACGTCGGTGACCTCGGCGCGGGTCGGGATCGGATTGGTGATCATGGACTCCAGCAGATGAGTCGCGACAATGGAGCGCTTGCCGCGCTCGGCACACAGGCGGACGATACGCCGCTGGGCATTGGGCAGTATCTCCACAGGAATTTCCACACCGAGATCGCCGCGCGCCACCATCGCGCCATCTGCCTCGTCGATAATCGCCTCGAGATTGCGCAAGCCCTCCTGGTCCTCGATCTTGGCGATGATCTTGATCTTGTCGGCCTTGTTGCCCAGCAGCCGGCGCAACTCACGGACATCTTCCGCATCGCGCACGAATGACAAGGCAATAAAATCCACCTCCTGTTCGACGCCGAACAGAATGTCGCGCTTATCCTTGGCGGTAATGGCGGGCAGATTGACCCGTATGCCGGGCAGATTGACGTGCCGCTTGCTCTTCAAAAGCCCACCATCCACCACCCTGCACTCGAGACTGCGCTCCGATTTACTGAGCACTTCGAGGTTTATCAGGCCATTGTCCACCGTAATGCGGTCACCGATGCCGACCGTGTCCAGCAGGTCCTCGTAGTGGATCTGGAAGGAGGTCTCCTCGACATCCATCCCCGACCGCACACTGACACTGACCACCGAACCGGTCTCCAAATGCACATCTTCGCTGAGATCGCCGGTGCGGATTTCCGGTCCCTGGGTATCGAGCAGTATCGGTATCGGATACGGCAGCTTCCGGTTGAGGGTATGCACCGCCTTGATGATGCGCGCGTGAGAGGCGTGGTCGCCGTGGGACATGTTGAGGCGCACCACGTCCATGCCTGCCTTGGCCAGCTTTTCAAGCATATCGAAACTTTCAGTTGCCGGACCGATGGTACAAATGATCTTGGTTTTGCGCATGAATACTCCCCAGCTGCGCCAGATTGCAAAAAACGTACGTGTCGATGAGCCAAATGTATGGTTTAACTATACATACCGTTAGTTCACCCAAAAAACTACCGCTGTGGTATGAATAGGCGTCCACTAGACCAAGAATATAACCAGGAACAGTCCATGCCGCTTTTTTCAAAACCCACTGCGCGCGCACTCGCCATTCTAGACCTTTTGATGGCCAACCCCGACCAGGCCTTTGGCCTCACCGAAATGACCCGCAAGCTGGGCCTCAACAAGGCCACCTGCCACGCCATCCTGACTACCATGGCCAGCTACGGCTATCTGGTACAGGATCAGCGCAGCAAAGCCTACCGGTTGGGTCCGTCAATCGTCGCCGCGGGCAACGCTGCCTACGCCCAGTTTCCCGCCCTGGAGTACGCCCGCCCCGAACTGGAGAAGCTCTCCGATGAGTTGGGATTGGCCAGCGCTGTCACCGGCCGCTCGGGTCGACATATCGTGCTGCTGGCGCATTACGGCAATGCCAACACGTTCCAGACCCCGTTCCAGCTGGGCCTGCGAGTACCCAACATCGCGCCGCTGGGCTCAGCGTTTATCGCCTGGTCTCCGGCCAAGCAGCTGGAAGCCTGGATCGCCCGCGCCCACGAAGCCCGCGGTGGCTTCGACGAGCAGCTGGACAAGCGCCTGCGCATGTCCGTCATCAACATCCGTGCGCGGGGCTATGAAGCGACCTTCAAAACCGCCGCGGTGGACGACCTGGAGCGGGACCTCTCCAAGCTCGATGCCGGCTGGAACCTTGAGCAGCTCGAAAGCATCACCAACGATTATCAGCTGAAGCTCTGTGAGCAGGCGTTCCACATCGATCGCATCGACCCCAAAACCAGTTACGACATCAGCACCGTTTCGGTGCCCGTGTATGGCTACAATCAGGAGCCGCAGCTGGTGTTCACAATAGGCTCCATCATACAGGAGCTGCGCGGCAGCGAGATCGCCGACATCGCGCGCCGTCTCACCGAAGCTGCGACCCGGGTTACGGTGGCCGCGCGCAGCTCTGTACCTCTGGCCCGCGTGGTCGGATAAACCACAAAGGCGACTGACGGCCGGGCAGGACGAGCCAGGCGCCGACGGGCCAGGACAGGCCCAACGGCGCTCTGGCAGGCAGAGGAACCTCTGCCATATCAAGCACTTGCTTGACAGCCCTGGCAGCGATCCGCATATTGAGCGGCTGTCGTCGCGACAGGTCTGCCCATGTCCCGCACCACCCTCCAGGCCAGTCAGGCCGATCAGCTGCCACTGCGCGCGCTGCGTGCGCTGTTACAGATGCTGGCGACCCGCGGTCAGGATATGGGCGCCGCGCTGGAGCGCTGCGGCCTGTCCGCGGACCTGCTCCACGCCCCTGACGACACCCTTGTGTCGACCCTCGCCTACAGCAAGCTGTACCGCTATCTGATGGAACAGCTGCAGGACGAGGCCTTCGGCATGAGCAGCGAGCGCGCCCCGCCCGGCACATTCCGGATGATGTGCCTGTTCGTTATCCATTGCCGGAATCTGCGCGAGGCGCTGCAGCGCTGCGCGCGCTTTTTCGACTTCTGCGACAGCTTTCATCACCAGCAGTCGCGCCGCCGCCCCATCGTGGAGCGCGCCGACGGCACCGTGCTGTGCGTCTTCGACCGGCCCACCGAAGAGCCCGGTCACGGCGTGGCCGACGCCAATATGCTGTTTATGATGTGGCGCTTCTTCAGCTGGCTGGTGGGCCGGCAGCTGCCCATCATCGCCGTGCAGTTGCGCGCCGCGGAAAGCGCCGCAAGCGCGGGCCTGGCCAGGCTCTTTCCCTGCCCGCTGCATCACCGGCAGGCCGCTAACGGCTGGGTACTGGCGCGGGACCAGCTCAACGCGAGCGTCGTGCAAAATGAAGCCAGCCTGCACGATTTCCTGAAAACCGCACCCTACCCCCTGATCAGCCACCACTGGCGCGTCGATGATCAGCCCTTCACTTTGCAGGTGCGCCAACTGCTGGAGCAGGATCTGTCCAGACCGCTGCCGGGCGCGGATGTGGTGGCCGCAGCGCTGCATATCTCCGAGCGCACGCTCCACCGCCAGCTGCACCAAGAATCGACACGCTACCAGCAACTGAAAGACAATGTGCGCCGCGACGCCGCGCTTGCCTATCTGCGCCGATCCGATATGAGCCTCAACCATATTGCGATACTGGTAGGCTGCGGCGATCACGGCACTTTCCACCGCGCCTTCAAACGCTGGACCGGCATGACACCGGGACAGTACCGGGAGAAGCTCGCGCGCGGCGACACCCCCGATACGGACCATTTCGATGCCTGACTACCAGCAACGCAAAGCCTTCTTCGATGGCATGCTGACTATCTACGGTCGCAAACCGGTACTGGAAGCCCTGCAGGATGACAGCCTGCCGATCTACCGACTGCATCTGGCGGACAGCAACCGGCGCGGCGCCGTCATCGATGAACTGCTGGGGCACGCTGCACGACGCAATATCGAAACCCTGTACCACAGCCGCGAGGCGCTGGCGCGAATCTCGCGCAACGGCAAACAGGACCAGGGGGTTGCCTGTGATATCCAGTTACCGGCCTATCGGCCCCTGAAAAGCCACCTGAAAAACCTTGATCCCGCCCAGGGGCTGCGCCTGCTCGCCGTCGACCGGGTCACCAATCCGCAGAATCTCGGCATGATCGTTCGCTCTGTCGCCGCGGGATTTCTGGATGGGCTGGTGCTGGCGCGCAAGGGCAACGCCGCCATTTCACCGCTGGTTATCAAAGCCAGCGCCGGCGCGCTGTTTCGCTGCCCGATCCTGCACTGCGATCAGCTGAGCGATGCGCTGAGAGATCTGCGCCAGGCCGGCTGCACTATTGTCGGCCTGTCCTCCCACGCCGAACAAAGTCTGTTCGACTACCGGCCACCCGCGCGGTTGATCTATGTGGTCGGCAACGAGACCGATGGCGTCAGCGCCGAGGTTAATGCCCTGGCCACCCAGCGCCTGAGAATCCCGATGAACAACGGCGTGGAATCCCTCAACGTGGCCATCACCGCGTCGTTATTGGCGTTTTATTGTCGGACGTCTGACGTCTGACGTCAGACTTGTTCCTACCTGCTCAAAAACTGCATCGCCTCTTCCAGTCCCGCCAGCGTCAGGGGATACATATGCCCTTCCGTAAGGCGCTCTATCATGGCGATGCTCTGGGTCCACTCCCACTCTTCACGGGGCAGCGGGTTGAGCCATACCAGTTTCTCGTAGGTTTGCTTCAGGCGCCGGAACCACACTTCACCGGCCTCTTCATTCCAGTGCTCGACACTGCCACCCGGTTGCACGATCTCATAGGGCGACATGGAAGCGTCGCCGATGATGATCACCTTGTAGTCACTGGCGTACTTGTGCAGTAAATCCAATGTGTCGATGCGCTCCTGATGGCGGCGAACATTGTTTTTCCACACCGATTCATAGAGAAAGTTGTGGAAGTAAAAATACTCCAGGTGCTTGAACTCAGTGCGCGCGGCCGAGAACAGTTCCTCGCACAGCCGTATATAGGGGTCCATGGAGCCGCCCACATCAAAAAACAGCAGCACCTTCACTGCGTTGTGGCGCTCGGGCACCATGCGGATATCCAGCAGTCCGCCCTGCTTGGCAGTGGAGCGGATGGTGTCGTCCAGGTCCAGCTCGTCCGCCGCGCCGGTGCGGGCAAACTTGCGCAGGCGACGCAGCGCCACCTTGATATTGCGGGTGCCGATCTCGACGCTGTCATCGAGATTTTTGAAATCGCGCTTTTCCCAGACCTTG
>JAVEVZ010000327.1:0-3245 GCA_034004805.1 Spongiibacteraceae bacterium
ATACCCAGCACTGCCGCCCACGCCCGCAGTGCATCGGCATTGAAACCGGACAGCCAGGCGCCCACCGTCCCCGGCGCGGAATAGCGCTCGACAAACCGGGCATAGGGTTCGGCGTGGGTGAGATTCTGTCCGCCTATCCCCGCGCGCAGATTATTGCGCCCTGCGGCGGGCATGGCGTCGTAGACACTGACCGGAATGCCGGCATCCGCCAGTTGTTCCGCGGCCATAAGACCTGCGGGACCTGCACCGATAACCGTCGCAGCTGTAGCGATAGAGGTGGTCATGACTGCCCGGTGCGCCCCGTGGACCAGAAAACGTATCTCACATAATAAAAAAAGCGGTGTGCAGTCGAAACTGCCACACCGCCTTTTCAGTGCTAAGCAGACTCAGCGCGCAGCGCTACGCTGGCAATCCCGAGCCTGACCCTCGCCGTACGAGCGACTAGTTTTCCATCTTCGCTTTTACGTCGTCCGCAGCTTCCTCGGTCGCTTCGGCGGCGTCGTCATAGGCATCGCTGGCTGCATCGGCCGCATCGCGGTAGGCGTCGCCGGCTGCATCGACGGTGGAGTCGTAGGCATCTTCCGTTGCGTCGGCAGCGTCTTCGGCCATGTCCCTGGTCTTGTCGGCAGCCTTGGCGGCGCTGTCACTGACCGCTTGCGCAGCGTTGTCCATCTTCTCTTTGGCGGTGCTGGTGTTGCCGGTGTCGTCACCGCAGCCGGCCAGTGCTACAAACAGTACTGCTGCACATGCCTTGGTCATCATGGATGAGTAGCTCATTGACTATTCCCCTGTTATCTATCGAGTTGTTGAAAGCAAGTTATTGAAAGCGAGTGGTCGAAAGCGTGCTATTGAAAGATTGACAGACACTTAATGGCGGCGCCGCGGCGAGCATAACACAGCGCAATGCCCTTGCAATGCAAGCAACGGGGAGCACAGCAATGCAGACCGCGAGACCTGGATACATTTAAGAAAACGCGGCTGCGATGACGACCGATGCGCAGGAACCGCTTGCCGCCACGCCCCAATACTGGTTCCATAAGGACACAGGCGCTGGCAGCGCATCCCTGCGCGCACTCGCCGACCCTCTTCCGTAGAACCGTTGAATCACTGCCGAGGTTCCCACCATGTCCTGTACCGCCCCCCTGCTCCGCGGATTGACGGCGCTTGCCCTGCTGGCGCTGTCGACTGTGGCTTTATCTGATATCACCACGGCGCTGGAGGATGCCGCGACCAGCACCCAGCGCAGCGAAGCCAACCGCGCCCGCAATGTCTACCGGCACCCGGTGGAGACCCTGACATTCTTCGGCCTGAAGCCGGATATGACGGTGCTGGAGATTCATCCCGGCAACCTCTGGTACACGGAAGTCCTGGGCCCGGTACTGAAGGCCGACGGCCAGTTGATCGTGGCGGGCTACGACAGTGCACTGCCCGGCCAGCCGGCCTATACCTACAAGCTGCAGGAGGCCATGGAACAGCGTCTGGCCGATGATACCGCCTTGTTCGGCGATGTCTCCGTGGTCAAGCTGTCGCCACCCGACAGCATCGCCCTGGGTGAACCCGGCTCGGTGGATATGGTGCTGACCTTTCGCAGTCTGCATGGCTGGACCCAGGCCGGTGTGACCGACCAGATATTGCGGGCATTCTTCACCGTACTGAAACCCGGCGGCACACTGGGCGTGGTGCAGCACCGCACGGTGCCGGAAGCCATCGCCGACCCCGCGGCTTTCACCGGCTACCTCACGGAACAACAGGTGGTCGACGCCGCGACGGCCGCGGGCTTTGTGCTGGAGGCAAAATCCGAGATCAACGCCAACCCCCGGGACATCCGCCAACACCCGGCCGGCGTGTGGACCCTGCCGCCCACCCTGCGCCTGGGCGAGGTGGACAGGGACAAGTACCTGGCCATCGGCGAGAGCGACCGCATGACCCTGCGCTTTCGCAAGCCTGAATAATCCCGCGGGCGCAGCCCGGGACACCCGGGACAGATGAAACTCTCGGTACTCGACCAGTCCTTTATCCGCGACGACAGCACCGCGGTGGTAGCGCTGCAGGAGACCCTGCAGGTAGCCCGGCACTGCGAGGCGCTGGGCTACCACCGCTTCTGGGTCTCGGAACACCACGACACCGCACTGCTGGCCGGGAGTTCCCCCGAAGTGCTGCTGGCGGCCATCGGCGCCGCGACCCGGCGGATACGGATCGGCTCCGGCGGGATCATGCTGCCCCACTACAGCCCCTATAAGGTCGCCGAAAACTTTTCGGTGCTGGCCAATCTGTACCCGGGCCGCGTCGACCTCGGCGTGGGTCGCGCGCCCGGCGCCGACATGGCCACCGCCATCGCCCTGGCCACCGATGGCCGCCCCAAGTTCGAGCGCTTTCCCGAACTGGTTGAACAGCTGACCCACTACCTCTGGTCCGCCAATACCAAACCGCGCCTGAGCCCGCCGCCGCCGGAAGCCATACCGGTGTGGATGCTGGGCTCCAGCGCCGACAGCGCCATGCTGGCCGCGGCGCTGGGCCTGCCCTACAACGTGGCCCTGTTTATCAACCCGCAGCTGGACCCGCGCCTGCTCACCCTCTACCGCCAGCGCTTCCAGGCCTCCGCGCACCTGGCCAAGCCGAAAACCATGCTCGCCCTGACGGTGCTGTGCGCAGAAACCGAAGCCCGCGCCCGCCAGCTCGAACAGGCCATGGACGTCAACTTCATCCGCTTTATCACCCAGGGGGGCAGTGCCCGGCTGGTCAGCCCCGACGAGGCCCAGCGCTACGTGTTCACCCCAGAGCAGGCGCAGTACGTCGCCCGCATGGCCAGCGCCCGCGCCGTCGGCACACCCGACCAGGTACGCAGCCAGCTGAAAGCCCTGGCGGAACGCTTTGCCGTGGACGAACTGATGGTGGTGACGAACTGCTACCACTTCGAGGAGCGGCTGCGGTCCTTTGAATTGCTGGCGCAGGTGTGGCCGTTGGGGGAAACGTCTGACGC
Source organism: Spongiibacteraceae bacterium (assembly GCA_034004805.1). GTDB lineage: Bacteria > Pseudomonadota > Gammaproteobacteria > Pseudomonadales > CAMLJR01 > JAVEVZ01. The sequence continues at coordinate 2,981 of JAVEVZ010000327.1, forward strand.
TTGACGTCTGATGTCTGACGCTTCGGGTGGTGGGTTTTGCCGGGCTCGGGGGGCTGGACGCTTGACGGGAGGCGGGAGACGCTTGGGGGTCTGGCTGGACGTCTGATGTCTGACGTCTGACGCTTTGGGGTGGTGCGTTTTGCCGGGCTCGGGGGGCTGGACGCTTGACGGGAGGCGGGAGACGCTTGGGGGTCTGGCTGGACGTCTGATGTCTGACGTCTGACGCTTTGGGGTGGTGCGTTTTGCCAGATTGGAGGGTTTGGCT
>JAVEVZ010000034.1:0-15106 GCA_034004805.1 Spongiibacteraceae bacterium
ACGACGCTCTTCCGATCTACAGTGACGAAGCCTCGCAGATCAATTCAGCGGGCGCCAACCAGACTTATCTGACCATGAACGAAACCGGGATCAGTCTCGCCGAGCACGTTCAGGATTACCTGAAAACCGTTTGAGCCCTCAGCGCGGCGGCCGTCCCGCCTGCTGCTGCGCCAGCAGGCGCTGGCCCAGCACGACGTTGTGATTGGCGACAATCAGCTGGCTGCGAAACAGCGCCGGCAGTTCCACAATAAACAGCGCAAACAACATCGCCAGACCCAGGTGCGCGGCGACCACCAGAAAGCCCAGGCCCAGTAGCATCAGGCCCAGATTGACAGCGCCGCGCGCCAGCTTGCCCAGATAGAAATGGTGCAGTCCCGCCACGAAGAACCAGTTGAGCACGGCGTAGGTGTCAGGGTCCTTCAGCCGGGCTTCATAGTCGCGGTAGAACGCGGCGCGCTGCGTATCATCCAGTGCCCGCACCGCCTGGCGCAGGACCTCCTCCCGCGCCGCCACCTCGTCGCGGCGCAGACGCAGGCTCTCAAACACGGTCCCGCCCCGCCTTGTCGGCTGGCCCTTCACGCGCGGGCACGGGGTCTGCGATAAGCGTCACCTGGTCGGGCTTATTGCAGCGCCGCAGCCGCTGGAAGGCCAGCCACCCGCCCTTCCATACCCCGTAGCGCTCAATGGCCTGTCGCGCGTAGTCCGAACAGCTCGGCGCGAAATTGCACGCCACGCGGAACTGTTCCACGCCACCGCCGCTGCGCTGATACCGGTCGATGGCGGCAATGCACCAGCGTCTCGCAAAACCCACGGTGCTCACCTCAGCGGCCCAGCGTCAGAATCACGGTCTCCCGCGCCCAGAACAGCCAGAAGCGCTTCCTTTCTATTACTTGAAACACCAACTGCCAGCCCTCCGCCGCCGCCTTATTAAGCGTTGCCTCAAGGCGTTTGACGGGCAGTCCGGACGCGCCCAGCAATACCGTGCCACAACCACCTTCGGCAACAATCTCGATTTTGTATTCCCTGTACATCCGTCACCTCGTTTGAAACTGCCAGGAATGGGGCGCCGCGCAGTACTCGCCGACGATTAGCCCTGCAATACCGCAGGTCGAACCTTACACGTCCAGGGCTACGCGCCGAAATAAAAAAAGCCCGCCGACATCGCCAGGCCGACGCCGACGATAAACCCGCGCAGCACCTGCTGGGGCACCCGGTAGGCCAGCGCCGCGCCCAGGTAGCCGCCGAGCACCGCCATGGTGCCCAGCAGCAACAAATACCCGCCGGCGATTACACCCCCCGCCAGATAGACCACCACCGCGATGCTCGTGAGCAGAGCCGAGACCACACTCTTGAGCCCGTTCATCCCGTGAAGGTTGGTCTGCCCCATCAGGCCCAGGACGGCGAGCAGCAAGATGCCCAGCCCGCCGTTGAAATAACCGCCGTAGGTGCAGACGGCAAACAGCCCCGCAGCACCTGGCAACGATCGCTGGCGGGCGCCGGTGAACCCGGAATTCTTTTCATCCCCACCGGGCGCGTCGGGTCCGGGGGCAACGTCGCGGCCCTGCACTGCAGTTTTCCTCTGCAAAAGCCACGGCCCCACCACAAACGCCGCAGTGGCAAACAGAATCAGCCACGGAATGAGCCGGGCAAACAGGCGCTCGCCGCTCACCAGCAGAATGGCCGCGCCCAAGCATCCGCCCAGCGCAGCAAGCGACAATACCGCGCCGACACCCAGCCCTGCAGGAAACGCGATATCGCGCCGGAACCGCCAGGCGCTGGCGATATAGCCGGGCAGCAGCGCCGCGGTGCCGGTGGCGTTGGCAGTCACCGGCGGCACCCCGACCACGATCAACGCGGGCAGAGTGATAAAACTGCCGCCCCCGGCCACCGCATTCAGCATGCCGCCAAGCAAACCCGCCAGCCCGACCAGAACCCAATCCATATTCCGATACTCACCTCTGCAAAACCGCTGCGCTGGACAAATGACCGGCCGGCGACGAGGATTATTTGGTCAGTCCGGCCAGGCATCAGTATCCCCGCTGCATGTCACCGGACGCTTTATACTTAGGCGCGCATTCACTGGCACGCATTCACTGCACACTCACCAGGCCGCCCACCAAGCTGCTCACCGATGTAGAAGGCGGCCATAACAAGGACTCTCCATGGCCGACCGGCGTTTTTCCTTCAAGCCTCCCGCCATCGGCACCGGCCTGCGCGCCGCCTGGCAGGAGGGCTATGGACTGGCCGATCTGCGCAAGGATGCTCTGGCGGGACTCACCATCGGCACCGTGGCGGTGCCGCTGTCCATGGCCCTGGCGATCGCCACCGGCGTCGCGCCCCAGCACGGCCTCTACACCGCCATCGTGGCGGGCGCCATCATCGCATTGACGGGCGGCGCGCGCTTTAACGTGTCGGGGCCAACCGCCGCCTTTGTGGTCATTCTGTTCCCCATTGTCCAACAGCATGGGCTGGGCGGCCTGCTGCTGGCGTCGGTCATGGCCGGCCTGATTCTGGTCGCCCTGGGCCTGGGCCGCCTGGGCCGCGTTATCGAATTCGTGCCCTACCCGGTGGTACTGGGGTTTACCGCGGGCATCGCCGTGGTGATCGCCAGCCTGCAGATCCCGGATTTTCTGGGGCTGGAGACAGGCCAGCTCAGCGAGCATTTTGTCGACAACCTGGGGCAAATTTTTGCGTCACTGCCCACCCTCAATCCGTTTGAGCTGGCCATCGGCCTGATTGCGCTGGCCGTGATGGTGCTATGGCCGCGCCTGCAGACGTGGGTGCCTGCACCACTGGCGGGCCTGATTGCCGGCGCCGTCGCCGCCTATGCCGTCAACCATTTCCTGGTTGGCGGCGACGCGACCGCGACGGTGGACACCATCGCGTCGCGCTTTACCTGGGAGGCCCAGGGCCAGACCGGCACCGGCATTCCCCCCATTGCACCCGGCTTTATGCTGCCCTGGTTCATGCCCGGCGCCGATGACCAGCCCCTCGAACTGAATTTTGCCCTGATCCGCGACCTGATGGGTCCCGCCTTCGCCATTGCGATGCTGGGCGCCATCGAATCCCTGTTGTGCGCCGTGGTGGCGGACGGCATGACCCACACCCGCCACGACCCCAACGCCGAGCTGATCGGCCAGGGCCTGGGCAATATCGTCGCGCCGTTTTTCGGCGGCATTACCGCCACCGCGGCCATTGCCCGCACCGCGACCAGTATCCGCAGCGGCGCGCGCTCGCCGCTGGCCTCGGTGATTCACGCGCTGGTGGTGCTGTTGACCGTGGTGGCGCTGGCTGGCGTGCTGGGCCAGGTGCCCATGGCAGCCCTCGCCGCGCTGCTGTTTGTGGTGGCCTGGAATATGAGCGAAGCGCGCCATTTCCTGCGCACGCTGCGCTCCGCCCCCAGCGGCGACGTGATCATACTGATCACCTGCTTCAGCCTGACCGTGCTGTTCGACATGGTGCTGGCGGTCGCAGTGGGGGTGGGTCTGGCCGCGGCCCTGTTCGTGCGGCGCATGGCCCTGCTGACCCGCGCCGACCGCGTGGATACGACCCGACACCCCGCGGTGCACGGACTCCCTGCCGAGGTCGCGGTCTACGCCATCAATGGCCCGCTGTTTTTCGGCGCCGCGGAACGGGCGCTCACCTCACTGCGGCTGGTGGCACCCGAGATCGAGACCGTGATCATCGATATGCACGATGTCCCGGTGCTGGACGGCACCGCGATCGTGGCGCTGGAATCGGTGATCAATGATATGCAGCGCGGCAACGTGGGCTTGATTCTGGCCGGCCTGCCAGCCCGAATGATCGTCAAGCTGCGGCGCGCCGGTATCCGCACACGCGCCGGCACCCTGACCTACTGCAGCAGTCTGCAACACGCCGCCGCCGTGGCCCTGCGCTGGCACGCTGTTCGCCACGCGGCGCAGACACCTGTCAGTGCGCCACCGCCTTCCCCAGGCCAATAATGGCGGCGACAATCAGCGGCCCAGTGGGCCGGTGGCCAGCGATTCGTCCGGCAATACTGCGAGCTGGCAGGCGCCCCGCGCAGGCAGCCGACGCGGCGCGAGCCGTCCATGGCGGGGCCGTCAGCGGTCCCGGGCGATAAACCGGCCGGCGAACGCATCCATATACGCTTTTTTCTGGTCCAGGCTCGCGTCCGGACCGATGCCGAACAGAAACGGATAGGACACCGTTCCCGTGATGCCCATCGCCTCCATCTGTGCGCAGTTTTCAAGGGTCAGGGGCTCGGTGAGCGGCGCGATGATCTGGTAGTCTTCGACTGAGCGCTGCGCATCGCGCCGGGCCTGACGAAGCCCCGGCACGATGTCCTTCAACTCCGCCAGCGTATTGCCCGGCCCGTACCAGCCGTCGCATTTTTCCACCGCCCGCCGCATCGCGACCCCCGAGAGGCCACCGCCTATTATCGGGATCGGTCTTTTTGGAAACGGCCTGATCTGAATTGCATCCAGATTGAAATGCGCGCCGCTGTAGGTCACCGGCTCGCCGCGCCAGAGGCCCTGCATGATGTCCAGCATCTCGTCCATGCGCCGCCCGCGGCTGGCGAAATCCACGCCCAGCTGCTCGAACTCCTCCTGCATCCAGCCGGCGCCAAAGCCCAGCTGAAAGCGGTCGTTGCTCAGCCGCGCCAGTGTCGCCATGTTTTTGGCCGCCTCGACAGGATGACGCAGGGGCAGGATGTAAATGCCGGTCATCATCTTCAGGGTCGAGGTGACCGAGGCCACCGCGGCAAAGCTGATCAACGGATCGGCGAACTCCATGTCCTGGTTCTGCACCGACTGGCCGTCGTCTGAATAGTGATAATGGGAGCGCGACTCGCGGGGATAGAAAATATGATCGGCCAGCAGGATGCCTTCGAAGCCCACCTGCTCCGCATGGCGGGCGACTTCCACGATATGCCCGGTTTCGCACCAGCTTATGACCTGCCAGAATTTCATGCCCGTCGCTCCCTGTTATGAGATCAGCTGCAAACCTGCAGTGCGTCGCAACGCCGCAGCTCCTGGAAGTCACCTTAGTTCGAGACACGTCGACCCGCGTCGTCTGTTTGCATGACGTGCAGTTTTCTGGAATCAAACCGCAAGGCGGCCGGCCGCTGTGCGCGAGGCATCGAGACCGGGCGTTGTCAGCAGGCGAGTGCGGCGACTATCCCGGCCATCGAAAAGCCGCAGCAACCGACAGGGTGTATCGCGCGTGAGACACGCGGTGCCAGAGCGGACCGACCGCGCCGCTGTGTCCGCTAGGACCGCCAGTAATTATTGGCCGCAGCAACGGTCTGGAAATTCACCGCGACAACGTGGGACGCCGCCGTCAGCGCCTCCGCCGACTCGGCGTACTCGGGCCGCAGTTTCTTCAGTATGGTCGCGTCGGACTGTGTGTATTTGACGCCGCGGCGACTGAGGGTGATCGCCAGTTCAAACCCCTCTTGCGGCGTCGCTGTCTGGAGCGTAGTCAGCCATTGGTCGGTCATGATGAACTCCGTTTTCGATTAAGCCTGGCGGCCTTGCAACCGCCCCGTGCCGCTATGTTCGAATCAATCGCCCTTCCGGTCAAACCGCCCGCCGTACAGCGTGGGGGCCGACACTGTGCGTGCGTGGATTACGATCACCACCCGCTCTGCGCCCGGCGCATCCAGATCAGGCGGCGGTTCCGCGCCCGCGCTGCCGGCCATGAACTGCTTGCGAAACGCACTGCGGTCGGGGTCGTCCTCCAGGGTCGCATAGCCACGGACTTCGACATAGTCCATGGGGTTGCTGGCCGACTGGACACAGAATGCGACACGCGGATCGTTGCGGATATTTTTGTATTTCAGGCGACTCTTGAGCGTGGAAATACGGATGTGCTCGCCATCCCAGACAAAACCCACCGGGTTGGTCGACAGCATGCCGTCGGCGCGGATGGTGGTGAGCATGGCCAGGTGTTGCGTAGTCAGAAGCGCGCGGTGCTTCTCGGGGATAATGACGTTGGGATAATCGCTCATATCGATAAGAACCTTTTAGTGATTGTCCGGGGCGCCCGCGGCAGGTGTCGCAGGTCTATTCGGAGACGCTCCAGCGGGTCGCTGAACAACGGCTTCCCAATCTAACCGAAAGCCCGGCGCTGCAGTACCCGCCAACCTGGACCGACAGCGGATAAGCCCGGCCGTTTGCGAGACCCGGGGCTTGCGCTCAGTCGACCAGTTCGATGTCAAGGCAGTCCAGCAGCCTGAGCGCCTCGAAGCGACTGAACCTGGCGCCCTTTATTGTGTTCTGGTAGATGTCGATGTCGTAGTCGGTGGCCTCGGAAAAATCCGCGCCGGAAAGGTTGGTTCTGGCGAACAGGCTGCCGCTCAGATCGGTGTAGCAAAAACTCGCCTTGCTGAGGTCGGCCTCCCGGAAGTCCACGTTGTGCGCCCGGCATTCTTCGAAGACGATTTCCGGCAGGGCGAGGCCGTAAAAGTTGGCATCGTTCACCAGGCATTTGAAAAACTTGAGGGGTGAAAACCCGAATTGTGACCACGACACTTTGGTCCAGTCGATGCCGATCAGCTTGGAATCGCGAAACCGGACGTCGGAGAACCTGCAGTAGTCCACCGTTGCCAGACTCAGGTTGCAGCGCAAAAACTCGCAGTCTACGAAGTTGCAGCGCTTGAACGCCGCGTCGCTGAAATTGCATTCGGTAAAGCTGCAGCCATCAAACTCCGTAGCGGCGATTGCTTCACCCGAGACATCCAGCCCCGCAAAGTGCTCCGACCAGTACTGGTTCTTGTCCTGCAGTTTCACCGACACGCTCCGCTATGCAATGGGCCAGTCACGCCAGCCATACCCCGGTACCGTCGCCGCCGGTCGCTCCAACACGGGAGCGCCGGCAGCGACCGCGCTGCGGTCAGCCGACCCACACCCGGGCGTTGCGGAACAACCGCAGCCAGGGGCCGTCCTCGGTCCAGTCAGCCGGGTGCCAGGAGTTGGTCACGGCGCGAAACACCCGCTCCGGGTGCGGCATCATCAGGGTGATGCGGCCGTCGGTGCTGGTCACGCCGGTCAGCCCCGCCGGCGAGCCGTTGGGGTTGGCCGGGTAGCGTCCGGTGACCTCGCCGCGGTTGTCGACAAAGCGCAGGGCCAGCTGGCCAGCGCGCTGCAGCGCATCCAGCTGGCCGGCGCTGGCGAACTCGGCGCGGCCCTCGCCGTGTGCGACCGGTACCGGCAGGCGCGAGCCCTGCATGCCCGCCAGCAGGATCGACGGGCTGTCGACGACCTCCACCATGGCGACCCGGGCCTCGAACTGCTCCGAGGCGTTGCGCACAAAGCGCGGCCAGTGGTCGGCACCGGGGATCAGCGCTTTCAGGTTGGACATCATCTGGCAGCCGTTGCAGACCCCCAGCGCGAAACTGTCGTGACGGTTGAAGAACTGCTGGAACTGGTCGCGGGCGCGGGGATTGAACAGGATGGTCTTGGCCCAGCCCTCGCCGGCGCCCAGCACGTCGCCGTAGGAAAACCCGCCGCAGGCCGCCAGGCCCTTGAACGCCTCAAGGCTGACGCGTCCGGCCAGTATGTCGCTCATATGGACATCGACGGCGGTGAAGCCGGCGCGGTCGAAGGCCGCGCCCATTTCCAGCTGGCCGTTGACGCCCTGCTCGCGGAGTATCGCCACCCGCGGCCGCAGGCCCTTGCTGATAAAGGGTGCGGCGCAGTCGTCGTTGGGGTCGAAGCTCAGGTCCGCCTGCAGACCGGGGTCTGCGGCATCCAGCAGGCTGTCGAATTCCTGGTCGGCACACGCGGGGTTGTCGCGCAGGCGCTGGAGCTGCCAGCTGACCGTGCTCCACTGGCGCAACCAGTCGCGGCGGCTGGCTTCCAGCACGGTGTTGCCGCGGTGGCTGAAGCGCAGGGTTTCGCCGGCGACGGGCCTGCCGATCACGTGGCTGCAGTCACCCAGCCCCGCCTGCGCCAGGCGCTGCTGCACCTCGGCGACATCCGCCGCGCGCAACTGCAGCACCGCGCCCAGCTCTTCGCTGAACAGCGCGGCGAGTACATCCTCCCCCAGCGCATCCAGCGTGACCTCGATCCCGCAGCGCCCGGCAAAGGCCATCTCGGCGACGGTCGCCAGCAGGCCGCCGTCGGCGCGGTCGTGCAGGGCCAGTACGCGCTGCTCCCGCAACAGCCCCTGCACCACCTCGAACAGCGCGCGCAGATCGGCGGGCCGGTCCAGGTCGGGACTGGCGTTACCCACCTGGCCGTAGACCTGGGCCAGGCAGGAGCCGCCCAGACGATTTTGGCCCCGGCCCAGGTCCACCAGCAACAGCTGGCTGTCCCCTGCGTCGCTCTTGAGCTGCGGGGTGACGTGCCAGCGCACGTCTTCCACCGGCGCGAAACCGGACACCACCAGCGACAGTGGCGCGGTCACCGACTTGTCCTGACCCTGATCCTGCCAGGCGGTGCGCATGGACATGGAGTCCTTGCCCACCGGAATGGTCAGCCCCAGTTCTGGGCACAGTTCCATGCCCACGGCGCACACGGTGTCGTACAGCTTTTCGTCCTCGCCGGGGTGGCCCGCGGCGCACATCCAGTTGGCCGACAGGCGGATATCCCGCAGCGCGGCGATGGGCGCGCCCAGCAGGTTGGTAATGGTCTCGCCCACCGCCATGCGGCCCGAGGCCGGCGCATCGATCAGCGCCAGCGGGGTGCGCTCGCCCATGGCCATGGCCTCGCCACGGTAGCTGTCGTAGGCCACGGTGGTGATGGCGCAGTCCGCCACCGGCACCTGCCACGGCCCGACCATCTGGTCGCGCACCACCTGGCCGGTGATTGAGCGGTCGCCGATGGTGATCAGGAACTGCTTGCTGGCCACCGCGGGCAGGCCCAGCACCCGCAGGGCCGCTGCGCCCGGTTCGACGCCGGCGAGGTCCAGGGCGGGCAGCTCCACCGCCACCCGCAGCACATCGCGCTGCATCTTGGGCGGCTTGCCGAACAGCACCGCCATCGGCAGGTCCACCGGCTGGTTGCCGAAATGGCTGTCGTCGACGCGCAGGGTTTTGCTCTCGATCGCCTCGCCCACCACCGCCATGGGCGCGCGCTCGCGCTCACAGATGGCGGTGAAGCGCGCCAGGTCTTCGGGGCGCACCGCCAGCACGTAGCGCTCTTGGGCCTCGTTGCACCAGATCGCCAGCGGACTCATGCCCGGCTCGTCGTTGGGGATTTTGCGCAGCTGGAAATGGCCGCCGGTGCCGCCGTCCTTGACCAGTTCCGGCAGTGCGTTGGACAGCCCGCCCGCACCCACGTCGTGGATAAAGGCGATGGGGTTGTCGGCACCCAGCGCCCAGCAGCGGTCGATGACCTCCTGGCAGCGGCGCTCCATCTCCGGGTTCTGGCGCTGCACCGAAGCGAAGTCGAGGTCGGCGCTGGAGGCGCCCGAACTCATGCTGGACGCGGCGCCGCCCCCCAGGCCGATCTGCATGGCCGGGCCGCCCAGCACGATCAGTTTGGCGCCCGGGGCAAAGGGCGGCTTGTCGACGTGTTCCGCCTTGATGTTGCCGTAGCCGCCGGCCAGCATGATCGGCTTGTGGTAGCCGCGCCGCTCGACGCCGTTGGCGCCCGGCGCGTCCATCTCAAAGCTGCGGAAATAGCCGCACAGGTTGGGGCGGCCGAATTCGTTGTTGAAGGCCGCGCCGCCGATGGGTCCTTCGAGCATGATGGTCAGCGCCGAGACGATGCGCTCGGGCTTGCCGTAGTCGGTTTCCCAGGGCTGCTCGAAACCCGGAATGCGCAGATTGGACACCGTGAAACCGGTCAGGCCCGCCTTGGGCTTGGAGCCCCGCCCCACCGCACCCTCGTCGCGGATCTCGCCACCGGCGCCGGTGCCGGCACCGGAAAACGGCGCGATGGCCGTCGGGTGGTTGTGGGTTTCCACCTTCATCAGTAGGTGGATGTCCTCGTCGTGGTAGGCGTATTCACAGGACTCGGGCTGGGGATAGAAGCGCCCCGCGCGACTGCCCACCACCACCGCGGCGTTGTCCGCATAGGCCGACAGCACGCCCTCGCCACCGCGCTCGTGGGTGTACTTGATCATCTGGAACAGGCTTCTGTCCTGCGCCTCGCCGTCGATGGTCCAGCTGGCATTAAAGATCTTGTGGCGGCAGTGCTCGGAGTTGGCCTGGGCAAACATCATCAGCTCCACGTCCGTGGGGTTGCGCCCCAGGGCCTCGAAGCTGTCCACCAGATAGTCGATCTCGTCGTCCGCCAGCGCCAGGCCCAGCTCGCGGTTGGCCTGGTCCAGCGCCGGACGGCCCCTGCCCAGCACATCCACCGTGCTGAGCGGCGCCGGCTGCTCGTGGCGGAATAACTGCGCGGCGTCCTCCACGCGGTCGATCACGGCCTCGACCATGCGGTCGTGCAGCGCCGCCGCTGCGGCCTCGCGCTGGGCAGCGCTCAGTGCCGGCGCGTCCAGATAATAGGCAATGCCCCGCTCCAGGCGCAGCACCTGGTCCAGGCCCGCGTTGTGGGCAATATCCGTGGCCTTGGAAGACCAGGGGGAAATCGTGCCCGGACGCGGAATCACCAGCAGCAGCTGGCCCGACGCCGGGGACGAGGCCGGATCGGGATCCATGCGCGGGCCGTAGTCCAGCAGCTGCTCCAGCACAGCCTGCTGGGCGGCGCTGAGGGGCGCGCTCAGTTCGGCAAAATGCAGGTAGCGGCTGCCGATGGTGCGCAGCCCGGGCAGCTCGGCGCTGAGGCGGTCGTACAGCTTTTGGATACGAAAAGCAGACAACGCAGGCGAACCTGGCAGGATCAGCATGCGGGAGAGGTCCTCTTCACGGGTGGGTCGGGCGCTGGGTCCGGCGCTCGGTCCGGCGCAAAGACGCGCATTGTAATGCATGGCCGCTGCGGGCCAAAGTGTGAATCAGGACCTGCCCCGAGGCACCCGGCCCGCTACACTGTCATTTACTACCGGTTGCTCATCCCAGCAGCCCCGTTACACTGCCGCGGATGTCCTGCACCCAGCCACCATGCCTAAGCTGACTCTCAAACCCCTGCTGCTGACCGGCCTGCTGGCCTGCCTCGCACTGCTGGCCGGCTGTGGGCAGAGCGACCTGCTGGGTGAGGTCCGCGAGCGTGGTGTGCTCAAGGTGGTGACGCGCAACGGCCCGACCACCTATTACGAAAGCCGCTACGGGCCCGCCGGCTTCGAGTACGAGCTGGCCGCGGAGTTGGCGGCGGAGCTGGGGGTTGAGCTGGAAATCATCGTCACCCACAGTTTCGACGCGATGTTCGAAACCCTCGAAAAAGGCGCTGCGGATATCGCCTGTGCCGGCATCAGCATTACCCCCGAGCGCCAGCAGCGCCTGCTGTTTTCCAACCCCTACCTCGATGTCGAGCAGCTGGTGCTGTACCGCGCCGGCGGCGAGCGCCCCGCCGACATCCAGGATCTGGTAGGGCGCAATATCCGGGTCATGGCCGGCAGCAGTCACAGCGAAACCCTGGGCAGGCTGCGCGAGCAGCTGCCGGCGCTGAGCTGGGACGAATCCCGCGATGTGGAAACCATTGACCTGCTGGACCAGCTGATCGCCGGCGAGCTCGACCTCACCGTCATCGACTCCAACGAATTTATCGCCAATAAAAGCTTCTACCCGCGCCTGCGCCGCGCCTTTGTTCTGGGTGAATCCAACCAGCTGGCCTGGGCCCTGCGCCGCGCGCCACAGTCGGAATCACTGCTGACCAAGGTCGATGCATTCCTGGCCCGCCTGCGCGAAAGCGGCGAGCTGGACCAGTTGCTGGAGCGCCACTACAGCCACAGCGAGGACAAGACCTGGATCGCCGCGCGCACCTTCCACGACAACGTCGCCAGTCGCCTGCCCCGCTACCGCGAGCTGATTGAAAACATCGCCAATGAGTACGATCTGGACTGGCGCCTGCTGGCGGCGATCAGCTATCAGGAATCCCTGTGGAATCCCCGCGCGCGCTCCCCCACGGGCGTGCGCGGCATGATGATGCTGACCCTGCCCACCGCCAAGGATCTGGGCATCAGAAACCGCCTGGACGCCGAGCAAAGCCTGCGCGGCGGCGCCCGCTATTTCAAACAGATACACCGCCGCCTGCCGGAGCGGCTCGACGAGCCCGATCGCACCTGGTTTGCGCTGGCAGCCTACAATATCGGCCTGGGCCATCTGGAGGATGCGCGCAAGATCACCCAGGCCCAGGGCGCCAACCCGGACCGCTGGGCCGATGTGAAACGCTATCTGCCGTGGCTGCGCAAGAAGCAGTGGTACCGGCAGACTACCCACGGCTATGCCCGCGGTTCAGAGGCCGTGCTCTATGTGCAGAATATCCGCCATTACTACAACCTGCTGACCTGGGGCGAACTGGCGGAGGAACGGCGCCGGCCACCCACCGACTTCGATCGCTTCCTGCCGGAAATCCTCAAGGACACGGAGCTGAAGTCACTGTAGGGAGCCCCCGGCAACTGCCCGTCTGCAAATTTTCAATGGGAGAGAGCGGTATATGAGTAGCGACACCTTGCACCCCGAACTGCGGGAAATCTTCAGGAAGCCACCCCCCCTGCCCCTGCACAACGGCCTGGGGCGCGCCGCGATACGCCTGATGATGCGGCTGATACCGGCCGACAAACCCCTGCCCGGCGTCACGCTGGAAGACCACCGGCTGGATACCTGCCGCGTGCGGGTCTATCGCCCCGAATCCGGCGCGACGGGCGCCGGCCTGCTGTGGATACACGGCGGCGGCTACCTGATCGGCAACCTCGCCATGAACGATTACGACTGCTCACTGTTCGCGCGCAAGATGGGCATGGTAGTGGTTTCAGTGGACTACCGGCTGTCACCGCGCCACCGTTTCCCCGCGCCGCTGGACGACTGCAACGCAGCCTGGCACTGGCTGGTGCGGGAAGCGCCGAAGCTGGGGGTGGATACCGGCAGGCTGGTTATCTCCGGTGAAAGCGCCGGTGGTGGCCTGGCAGCAGCGCTGGTGCAACGGGTCCATGATGCCGGCGGGGTTCAGCCCGCGGCGCAGGCGCTGTTCTGCCCCATGCTGGACGATCGCACCGCAGCCAATCGCGCACTGGATGCCGAAAACCACCTGCTCTGGAACAACCGCCTCAACCGCACCGGTTGGACATGCTACCTCGGGCGCGAGCCGGGGGCTGCGGATCTGCCGCCTTACGCAGCGGCGGCGCGGCGAAAGGATCTGGCCGGCCTGCCCCCCACCTGGATGGGCGTGGGCGATATCGACCTGTTTCTGGAGGAGAACAGGCTTTATGCCGAGCGCCTGCGGGCCGCCGGTGTCGAGTGCCAGTTCACCGTGGTCCCGGGCGCGCCCCATGGCTTCGAATGCATCGCGCGGAACGCTCAGGTCTCCATCGACTACTTCGAAAACTGTTTTGCCTTCCTGCGCCGTGCGCTGGATCAGCAAACCCAGGCGCCGCCCCGCGCGTCGAAGATAAGCGAAGGGTGACATCGGCACCGCCGGTCGAGCGCTGCAGCCGCGGGGGCTAAACCGGTCTCTCCGCCGCCGTGGATGGGTGGGTGTCGTCGCTTACCACGGTGCGGTTGCGCCCCTGATCCTTGGCGCGGTACAGCGCCCGGTCGGCAGCCTTGAGCCAGTCACCATAGCGGGTCATGGAGGGACTGATCTGGGCCACCCCCAGGCTCACGGTACAGCGCAACTGCCCGCCTCGATCACAGGCCTGTTCACTGACTACGGTACGCAGGCGCTCGGCAATATATTGCGCCGCCGGCAGGGAGGCGTCCGGCAGCAGCACCGCGAACTCCTCTCCGCCATAGCGCCCCACCTGGTCGATATTGCGCACGTTCTGCATCAGCAGGTTGGCCACGCTTTTCAGCATCTCGTCACCCGCGGCGTGGCCGTAGCGGTCATTGATATCCTTGAAATTGTCGATATCCAGCAATATGAGACTCGACACATGGCCCGCGCGGCTGCAGCGCTCGAACTCGGCGGCCAGCAGCTTTTCGAGATACATGCGGTTATAGAGCCCCGACAGGCCGTCGATGCGACTGATGGACTGCAGCTCCCGCTTCTGGCGACCCAGCGTCGCCGCCAGCACATAGGTGACCGAGCCCAGCGCCAGGGGATACAGCAGAATCATTGGCAAACAGGCCCAGACCACGGCCATTGAGGAGTCGAGCTGGACACTGAAGCCACCCAGCAGCGCCCAGGCCAGCGCGGCCCCCGCACCCTGCGCAAGCAGGCCCGCGACAAACATGCGCGGCCCGCCCACGCCCAGGTTGTTCATACCCATCATGGCAACAATCACCGTGCTGGGCAGAATATTGAACTGCATGACCGGTATCCAGAAACCGCCCAGCAGTGAGTCCACAACAAAATTGCGCTGCTCGGCCAGATACGGCTGCTCGCTGCGCGACGACCACTGGTAGGCGAGGTGCGGCCAGACAAAACAGGTGACAATCAGCCCCGGCCAGTACCACCAGGCTGCAGACTGCTCCACCAGCACCGCGGCCACACAGAAAAACCCCAGCCCCATGCCGACAATGCGCGGCAGATAAAAGCGCTGTACCAGTCGTCTGCCACGCCCCTGGCTGTTATGAGTACGGTGCAATTTCATGGGTCAGCCATGCCGGAAAGCAGTCACGCTAAAAAAAGAGGCGGCGCAATGGCCGCCACTATGTCCATCAGGGCCGCGCACACGGCGGGAATCAACCGCGCAGCACATACTCCGAGGTCGGCAGCACATCGATCCTGTCGAAATCAATAAACCGCGCGCAGCTTTCCATCATCGCCTTCTGGTTGCGCTGGAGCCTGGCGTCGTCGCCCACCGCGTCATAGAACACGTGCTGCGACGTCATCGCCTCCGGCGGAAAGTTCTCCTCGATGATCGCGTCGCAGGCGGGTGCGCCATAGGTCAGGGCTCGCGAAACCACATTCTGCCGATAACAGAAGGTGGACTGTGTCTCCAGCGCGAGCTGGGTATGGCTGCCATGCCACACTCTCAGCCAGTCCTCGGTGCTCAGGCGCGGTGGCTTCTGCAGGCACACCACCTGGTTCATACCGTACACCCGCTCGCCATCACGGGCCGGGTGCGCGGTGTTGACCAGCGGCTCCGACTCGGTCACGAGGTAGCCGTGAAAGCGCGG